>NZ_JBHYKH010000192.1:0-15534 GCF_042741275.1 Streptomyces sp. NPDC058964 | reverse complement strand
TTCTGTGCCAGCCCCCGTGAGACGGCCTGGCGGACGAAGTCCATGACGTGGTCCAGCTGTTGATCGCCGACGGGGCGGCGAAGGACAGGACGTCGTTGGAGCCGTTGTTGCCGGACCACACCTGCCACTGGCGCCCGGCCGCACTGGCCGTGCCGACCTGCGGGCCGACGGGCTGGACGGAGCCCACCTCGTTGAACCAGACCATGATCTCGGTCCGGTTGACACCGTCGGTGCGGGGCGTGGGGTCGAGCCAGACGGCAGCCGTTGTAGACGGACGGGTAGGACTTCGGGGCGCCTTTCGTGGGGACGGCGTCGCAGCGGCCAACGTGGTCGGCGGACGGCTTCGCCGCTATGCCGATCGAAGTTGAGTCTTTCGGAGCGTTGCCGGGCTCCTGCTCCAAGATGCGGTCACCGACACTCGCTGGATACCCTCGATGAGCGGGGTGGCGAGGGGGGTTCGTGTCCGTGGTTACCGCTGTCCCAGCGGAAACGACGACTTCCGCAATGCAGACTCATGCAGCGTTCACGCCTCAACGGGAGGAAGGTTTGCCATGAGGTTCACTGCCACCGGTACAGCGAAAGCTGTCACGGCAACCGCGCTCGCAATTCCCCTCATGCTCGGCGGCCTGGCATCGCAAAGCCACGCGCAGAGTCCGTCCCCGAGTCCGTCGGGAACATTCGGTCCCGGCTGTGCGGCGCTCTCTCAGAAGGCCGACACGGCCAAGGACAAGGTCATGGAAGCCGTGGCCGCATATCCACAACTCAGCCAGCTGGTCTCGGCCGTGGTCAGGGCGAAACTGAGCGACACCCTTGACGGAAGGCCGCACATCACCGTCTTCGCGCCCAACGACGAGGCCTTCCAGAACTTCACCATGTCGCAACTCACCTCGCTACTGGGCAATCAGGGCCAGCTGAAGAAGGTGCTGACCTACCATGTCGTGGACGAGGAAATCACCCCGAGCGAACTTTCCAAGGGTTCCTTCACGACGGTGGAAGGCAGCAAACTGACCACGTCGGGATCGGGTACCGACTTCAAGGTCAACGGCAAAGCGAACATCGTTTGCGGCAACATCAAGGTCGCGAACGCCACCGTCTATGTCATCGACTCCGTGCTCCAGCCGCCGTCCTGACACACCGAAGCGCTCAGGTGATGGCTCGCCGTCGACCACGGGCAACGCGACTCGGGTCGCATTTCCCTTGAACGGCTGCCTGGCCGTCCGCTCGCCGGGTGTACACGGCCACGGCCGGAATCCTCCACGGGAGAGAATCCGTGATCGGCGTCGTGCTGATCACGACGGGGCAAGGGGCGTGTGACCCGATCGGGGAGCAGTTCCGGCGCGCCGGCCCTCGACTACCCGAAGTCGATTCACGCGCGTCCATCCGGTCCTTCCTCCGCACGCGATGTCGGCTTGTGCGCCTGGGCCTCGCAGTCGTCAAGAGCGGGAGGCTGTGCGCTCCTCCTGCCATGGCCCGAGCCGGTCGGTGCCGGCGCACTGGGCCACGTGGTGTCACCGGTCGTGGGAGGCCGTCGGTCTGCGAGATTATCTAGAGTGTCAGTGCAGATCTAGGCAATTGCCCACAAAGACGAGTATCCGGTGACAGAGCAGCGGACACCCGAGTTGCGCGACGCGCTCGGCGCAGTGCAGACCGCGGGACTGCCGTACCAGCAGTCCGCCCTCGGCGCTGCTCGTGCTGTGGCTCAGGGTGCCGCTCTGGCGGCCGCTGCGCTGGGCGCGGCGGGCCTGTTCGGCTGGATCCTCGGTTCCGACGTCCTGAGGCGTGCGCCCGGTGCCGACTCGACCATGACCGCGAACACCGCCGTGGCTCTGCTCGCGCTCGGCGTGTCCCTGTTTCTGGCAGCCCGCGCTCGCGTCACCCGGTGGGCGAGCGCCGCGGCCCGTGCGGCCGCGGCTCTGGCCCCCCTGATCGGCGGGCTCACCACGGTGGAGTACGTGACCGGGTCCCGCCTGGGCATCGATGAACTGCTGTTCCGGGACGACACGGCGCGATTGGCGGCCGAGGTGCCCGGACGGATGGCGCCGAATACGGCTTCAGCCCTGTTGATCGGGGGTGTGGCGGCCTGGTGCGCGAGCACGTCCCGAATCCCCGCCTGGGCGAGTCAGGTCCCGGGTCTCGCCGTTCTGGCCCTGGGAATGCTGCGGCTGTACGGGTTCGCGTACGCCGTTCCCGAACTGGAGCGGTTCGGAGCCTACAAGGGCATGGCCCTGTACACCGGGCTGGCTCTGGTGCTGCTGGGCATCGCCGCCTTCCTCGCCCGGCCGGACGGTGGTCCTGCCGGACTGCTGATGAACGCGGGCACCACGGGCGCCCTGGGGCGCCGGCTGTTCGCCACCATCCTGGTGGTGCCTCCGCTGCTGGGCCGGCTCGTCCTGGCCGGTGAGGACGCGGGACTGTTCGGCACGCGTCTGGGCACCGCGCTGCTGGTGTGCGGGCACGTGGTCGTGTTCGCCGTGGTCATCTTTGCGACGTTGGGCGTCGGCCGCCGCATCGAGGTGGCGCACGCCCGTGCCGAATGGCAGGTGCGGCAGAACGAACTGCTGCAGGCGTTCATGGACCACACGCCCGCGGTGGTGTTCATCAAGGACATGGACGGCCGCTTCCTGGCGGTCAACACGACGTTCGAGAAGAGCCTGGGCCTGCCCCGCGAACAGGTACTCGGCCGCCGGGACCGGGACGTCATGCCACCCGACCTCGCGCGTCGGGCGCGGACGGCCGACCACGCCATGCTGGTGCAGGGCAACCCCGTGCAACGGGAGGAGATCCTCCCCCTGCCGGGAGGCCCACGGGACACCCTCACCACCCTGTTCCCGCTCTCCACCGCTTCCGGCAGTCCCTACGCCATATGCGGCGTGGTCACCGACATCACCGAACGAGTCGCGGCACAGCGCGAGGTTCGCCGCGCCGATCAGCGCTTCCACGCACTCCTGGAATCCGCGCCCGACGCCACCCTGATCACGGACGGTCACGGCACTGTCGTCATGGCCAACGCACAGGTGCAACGACTGTTCGGCCAAGCGCCGGACGACCTCGTCGGCGCCCCGGTCATCGATCTGGTGCCCGTCGGGCGACGCCGACGCCACAGCGCGCTCCTCCGCGCCTACCTGCGGCAGGCAGACCCGAAACCGATCGTCCTGGACCAGGGGCTGTACGGGCTGCACAGCGACGGCGGCGAGTTCCCCGTCGAGGTGAGCGTCAGCAGCCTGCAGGCCGGAGAGGAGGCGCTGGTGTTCCTGTCCGTACGGGACATCACCGAACGCCGGCAGGCCGAGGCCGAACGCGCCGAGCGCTACGAGGAGCACCGACGCATCGCCTACACCCTGCAGCACAGCCTCATGGGTGAGCCGCCCCGTCTGCCGGGCCTGCCCAGCGCTCACCGGTATCTGGCGTCCGTCCGGGATCCTGGAGTCGGCGGCGACTGGTTCGACATCGTTCCCCTGGACCGGAACCGCACGGGCATCGTGGTCGGCGATGTGATGGGCCGTGGTCTGGAGGCGGCTGCCGTCATGGGCCAGCTGCGCGCGGCTGCCCACGCCCTGGCCCGGACAGACATACCACCCAGCCGGCTCATGGCCGGGCTGGACGCGTTCGTCGGCGACCTGGCGGACCAGCTCGTCACCTGCGTCTACCTGGTGGTGGACCAGAGCATCCACGAGGTCACCCTGTGCTCGGCGGGCCACCTGCCGGTCATCGCCCTGTCCCCTGGAAGGGCCGCCTACCGGCTGCAGACGGCAGTCGGTGTACCGCTGGGCGTCAACGATTCGTGCTGCGACGCCGTGCCGTTCCGGCAGACGCGCCTGCCGCTGCCGCCGGGCAGCACTCTGGCCCTCTACACCGACGGTCTCGTCGAACGACCCGGTACCGACATCGAGGAGCAGATCGACATCCTCGCCCGCACTCTCGACGTCGCACTGAAGGGCCTTCCAGCAGATGCGGAGAGCCTCGACCAGGCCGCAGACCGGCTGGTCGGAGCCCTCATCCCGGACACGGCCGCGCATGATGACGACATCACACTGCTCCTGGTCGGGCTGCCCGAGAGGCAGGGAGGAGGTTCCTGCGCATGACCGCCACGGCAGTCACCGGCCCGATCGCTCCTGTCGCCCGACGGTGACCGAAATCTGTACATTTGCATGACAGGACCTTGGCTGTCAGGCGTGCGACGGTCGCGCCCTATGCTCGGGAACCTCGCAGGCGAGGACCACATGTTCGAGTTGAGTGCGCCGATCGTGACCACATTCCTCGTGTATGTGGCCGTCATGATCGGCACAGGGATCTGGGCCTACAGCCGCACTCACGCCTTCGCCGACTTCGCCCTGGGGGGCCGTCGGCTCAGTGCGTTCGTCGCAGCTCTGTCCGCAGGGGCCAGCGACATGTCCGGCTGGTTGTTCCTCGCGTTTCCCGGAGCGGTGTACGCGGCCGGCGTCGGCGCCAGCTGGATCGCGGCGGGGCTGGTGCTCGGTACGTATCTCAACTGGCTGTTCGTCGCCCCGAGGCTGCGCACCTACACCGAGCGCGCAGGAAACGCGGTGAGCCTGTCGGCCTATCTGGAGGAACGGTTCGAGGATCGCACCCGAATGCTCCGCATGGTCTCGGCGGCGGTCACGCTTGTGTTCTTCACCGTCTACGTAGCCAGTGGGCTGGTGGCCGGCGGACTTCTGTTCGGACATATCTTCGGTGTCCGGTTCGGGCTCGGAGTGGCTCTGACCGCCCTGGTGATCGTCGTCTACTCGTGTCTGGGCGGCTTCCTCGCCGTCAGTCTTACGCACGTGATGCAGGGCATGCTGATGTTCCTCGCCCTGCTCGTGCTCCCTGTCGTCGGCATCGGGGTGCTGGGCGGTTTCGGGGCCCTGCGCGACGCCCTCGACAGCAAGACACCGGGCCTGTTGGACATGGGCGCCAAGGTCGGCTTCACGAACGGACGGTGGTCGGCGGGCGGATCGCTCGGCGCGGTCGCGATCATCTCGCTGCTCGCCTGGGGCCTCGGCTACTTCGGGCAGCCGCACATCCTGGCCCGCTTCATGGGCATCCGCAGCACCGGCGCGATCCCCGCGGCCCGCCGTATCGAGACCGGTTGGGTCGTCGTCGTGCTCGCCGGCGCCACGCTCGTCGGTCTGGTGGGCATCGCGCAGACCGGCACGCCGCTCCACGATCCGCAGACGGTGTACATCAGCCTCAGCCGGACCCTGCTCAATCCCTGGGGCGCCGGGGTGATGCTGATCGCCGTACTGGCCGCGATCATCTCGACCGCGGACAGCCAGCTCCTGGTGTCGTCCGTCGCCCTCACGGAGGACTTCTACCACGCGTTCCTCCACCGGCGCGCCTCGGACCGGACACTGATCTGGGTCGGCCGCGCCGCCGTCATCGCCGTGACTCTGCTCGCCTTCGTGATCGCGCTCAGGGGCGGCGGATTGCTGGGCATCGTCGCCTACGCCTGGGCGGGCTTCGGAGCCGCCTTCGGCCCAGTCGTCCTTCTCTCGCTGTACTGGCCGCGCATGACCTGGGCGGGTGCCATGGCCGGGATCGTGTCGGGCGCGGGCACGGTACTGCTGTGGAAGAAGATCAATCCGCTCCTCGGGCCCTTCGCATCGGACATCTACGAAATGGTCCCGGGCGTTCTCGTCGCCACGGCCGCCGCGCTGGTCTTCGGCAGGTTCGTCGGCCGGCCTCCGAGACGGGCCTTCTGGCGGATGCCGGGCGGCGGGGTGAGCCAGTTGATGCTCACTCCCTTCCTGACCCACGCACCGGTCGGCATCGCCGTCCTCGACACGGACCTGCGGTACGTCTGGGTGAACGATCCCCTGGACCGCTGGATCCCGCTCGAGCGACGGCTTGGGCGACGGATGGCGGAAATACTGCCGCAGGCGGAGGCCGACGCCTTCGAGGAGAAGATGCGCGAGGTCCTTGAGACCGGTGCTCCCGTGATGGACTTCGAGTACCGCGGCTCCGGCTACCCCGATCCCGGACGCAGCCGCGCGATCTCCGCCTCCTTCTTCGCCATGAAGGACCGCCACGGTCGCAACGTGGGTGTCTGGTACATGATCATCGACGTCACCGAGCGCTGGCAGGCCCAGGAACGCCTGGCCCTGCTCAACGACGCCGCTGCCCGCATCGGCAGCACCCTGGACGTGACACGAACCGCGCAGGAACTGGCCGACGACGCCGTGCCGGCCGTCGCCGACTTCGTCGCCGTCGACCTGCTGGACTCGGTCATGCGAGGCGAGGAACCGGCACCCGGGCCGGTGGGGATGTCACCCGTCATCCGGCGCGCAGGCCAGCAGTCCGTGCGTGAAGGCTGCCCCGAGGCAACGCTGGCCGTGGGGGAAACGGTTCGGCGTGCCCCCGCGTCGCCCGTGACCCGCTGTCTGCTGGAGAGCAGGACCCTCGTGGAACGGGTTCTGGACCACACCAGCAGCCCGTGGGTGACCGAGGACGAGTCGCTGGGCGCCTCCCTGCGCGACTACGACGCCCGCTCGGTGATGGTGGTTCCCGTGCGGGCACGCGGCGTCACCCTGGGCGCGGCGACATTCGCCCGGTCCAGGCGGCTGGGCCCCTTCGAGGAGGACGACGTACGCCTCGCCGAGGAACTCGTCTCCCGCGCGGCGGTGTGCATCGACAACGCTCGCCGCTTCACCCGCGAGCGCACCGCGGCCCGCTCCATGCAGCGCTACCTGCTGCCGCAGGAGCTGACGGGAGGGTCCGCCCTGGAGGTGGCCTCGTGGTACTTTCCGGCGGATGCCCCGACGGGCGTGGGCGGCGACTGGTTCGACGTCATTCCGCTCTCCGGAGCACGGGTCGCACTGGTCGTTGGGGACGTGGCCGGGCACGGCATCAACGCGGCGGCGACCATGGGGCGCCTGCGCACCGCGGTCCGCACGCTCGCCAACCTCGATCTCTCCCCGGACGAGCTGCTGGCACACCTGGACGACCTGGTGATCGGCCTGATGGGCGCGCACGGCGGCGACGCCTCGACGGCGGGCGAGGGTGAGGCCGCGGAAACCGCGTTCATGGGCGCCACCTGCCTGTACGCCGTGTACGACCCGGTCAGCAGCCGGTGCACGCTGGCCCGGGCCGGTCACCTCCCACCGATGATCGTCGGTCCCGACGGCGGCGCCGACATCGTGGACCTGCCGGCCGGACCGCCACTCGGCCTCGGGTACCTCCCCTTCCAGTCCGTCGAACTGGAACTGGCCGAAGGCAGCCTCATCGCGCTCTACACCGACGGACTCATCGAGGCCTTCGACAGGGACATCGACGTCGGACTCTCCCGGCTCGGCGAGGCCCTTGTGGCGCCCCAGCCGACACTGGAGGAGACCGGCCACAGGGTGATCGACGACCTGCCGGCCAATCCGCCGTCCGACGATGCCGCCCTGCTCCTCGCCCGGACCCGGGTCCTGGCCCGCGACCGGGTCGCCTCCTGGGACCTGCCCAGCGACCCAGCCGCCGTCGCGCACGCGCGCACGCTCGCCGCGCAGCAGCTGACCGAGTGGAACATACCCGATCTCACGTTCCCCACGGAGCTCATCGTCAGTGAACTGGTCACCAACGCCATCCGCCATGCGACCGGACCGATCTGTCTCCGCCTGATCCGGGACCGCGGCCTGATCTGCGAAGTGTCCGACGCCAGCAGCACCTCGCCACGTATGCGCCACGCCCGGACCACCGACGAGGGAGGACGGGGTCTGCTGATCGTGGCCCAGCTCGCCCACCGGTGGGGCACCCGCTACACCACGGCCGGCAAGATCATCTGGACGGAGCAGGCCATTGCGGCCGACTCGGCCGCCTAGCCGTCCCGACACCGGCATCGGAAACCGAAGGGGCCCGCTTCGAAGCCCTGGCGCCTCGACGAACACGTTGATCCCGCCGACACCCTTCGGCGCTGGGTGCCTTGGCGCGCGTGGCCGGCCCGTCGCCGGCCTTGTGCGACGTCACAGGCGCTGTGTACAGCGTCCGCTCCCGCACGACGGAGATGGCGGCCGGCGGGCCCTTCCAGCCCGTGGCGCCCGGCGACCGCGCTCGCGTGACGAACCAGAACCGCTCCCGGGCAGACGTCTGCCGGCGCCCACCGGGGAGGCGCCAAAGTGGCGTGGTGGACTCACAGTTGACCTTGCGGACAGCCTTGGTGGTGGTCTTGAAAGGGAGCGGGCACACCGGTTGGCGGGTGGGAGAGATCTGGGAGTCGCCGCACAACCGATGGGCGGCGGCGAGCGTCCCGGCTAGCCGGAGACGGCCTTCGCCCAGCCCTGGCTGACCGTCTCCCTCGCCTTCTCCAGTTGCGCGTCCGTCGGGAACTGCGGTGTTCCCTCAACCATCGGCAGTCGTGCGGCGGCGGCCTTGTCGAGAGTGCCGTCCTGCCTCATGGCGTCCATGAGCACCGGGCGGGCATAGGCACGCAGCCGCAGGTTCTGGCCCTCCGGGCTGAAGAGGTACTCCTGCCACAGGCGGGCAGCCGCCGGGTGCGGGGCGTGCTTGTTGACCGCAAGCGCGAAATACTGGGCGAAGCTGCCGTCGAAGGGGATCGCGACCTGCCAGTTCACGCCCTTGTCGCGGAGCTGGTCGGCGTAGTGGAGGTTGATGTAGTCCCAGTTGATGCTGATGGGGGTCCGGCCGTCCTCGACCGTTGCCGAGTTGGAATTGAGAGGGTTGAAGTTGCCGCTCTGTGCGAGCTTGGCGAAGAAGTCGAGACCGGGCTGGACGTTCTCGAACGACCCGTTGTTCGCCAGCGCGGCCGCGTAGACACCGGCGAAGGCGGTGGCCGACCGGGGCGGGTCGCCTTCGAGTGCGACCTTGCCCTTGTAACCGGGCTTCAGCAGATCGGCGAAGGTCGCGGGACAGGGCTTGACCCGGTTGGCGTCGCAGCCGATGGAGATGTAGCCCCCGTAGTTGTTGTACCAGCGGGCCTCCGAGTCCTTCTGATTACCGGGGATGGAACCATAGGCGGCTACCTTGTACGGCGCGAGCCGGTTCTGCGCCGCGGCTTTCCGCGCGAACGTATCGCCCACGTCGATCACGTCGGGTGCCGTCTGCCGGTTCCCCCTCTTCTTCAGGGCGTCGATCTCGTCCTCGCTGTGGCCCAGCGGATTCTCGTCCGTGACCTTGATCCCGTACTTCTTCTCGAAGCCGTTGATCAGGGCGCCGTAGTTGGCCCAGTCAGCGGGCAGCGCGATCGTTCTGAGCATGCCCTCCCGTTTCGCTGCGGCGATCAGTGCGGGCATGCCGCCCATGTTCTCGGCGGACGTGGCCACTGACGGCTCCGCGAGTCTGACGGCCGGTGTGTCCTCGCAAGCGCTCAGGCCCAGTGCCACGAGAGCGAAGCAGCCGAAGACCGCCGCTCCTCGGGCACACGCTGTAGTCACGACTGCTCCCGGACGTTAGGGGAACGTGGTCACCTCGACCGGCCGCAGGCCGCACCCCTGGGGGCCGCAGTGGCGAACCTTCCGCTGTGCCTCCCGGTCTCCTTGGGTCCACTGTGCCGACGAAGCGGTCATCGAGGCCAGGGTACCCGGCCGCCTCGGTGGCGGAATGTTACTCGGGAAGCCTGTGATCAGGGTCTTTACCCGCTGAACACGGCTTCCGTACGCCCGTGCACGCTCATCTCACACGGCCGTGTCGTCCCATTGGCCCAGCAGGACCTCGCCGAGGTCTTCCGCCTCCGGCGTGGCGGCGCGGTGCAGGGACTGTTCGGCCCAGATGACTTTACCGGTGGGCGTGTAGCGGGTCCCCCAGCGTTCGGCGAAGCGGGCGACCAGGAAGAGTCCGCGGCCGCCTTCGTCGGTGACCTTCGCCCGGCGCAGCCGAGGCGAGGTGCTGCTGCCGTCGGAGACCTCGATGATCAGGGTGCCCGCGGCGGAGTTGTTCTTCGGCACCCTGCGGAGCAGCCGTACGGCGATGGGCTCGGCGGCGTAGCGGATCGCGTTGGTGATCAGCTCGCTGAGGATGAGTTCGGCGGTGAAGGCGACCTGCTCCAGCCCCCACTCCGTCAGCCGGCCGGCGCAGGCGGTGCGCACCGGTGCCACCGCCGCCGGGTCGCGGGGCACGTCCCACTCGGCGACCTCGTCCGGTCCGAGCCGGCACGTGCGGGCCACCAGCAGCGCGATGTCATCCCTGGGGTGGTCGGACAGCATGGCCTCCATCACCGCCGCGCAGGTGGCCTCCGGAGTGCGACCGGGCCCTGTCAGAGCGTCGCGCAGGGTCTCCAGACCGGCGTCCAGGTCTCGGGTGCGGTCCTCGATCAGTCCGTCGGTGTAGAGCACCAGCCGGGACTCCTCGGGCACGGTGAGCTCGACGGTCTCGACGGGTAGGCCGGCGCCGAGTCCCAGTGGCGGGGAGACGGGCAGCTGAGGGAAGTCGACGGTCCCGTCGGGCCGCACCACAGCCGGTCCCGGATGGCCCGCGGTCGCGATGGCCAGCTTCCCGGTGATGGGGTCGTAGACGGCGTACTGGCAGGTCGCCCCGCTGATCATCGCCTGCCCGTCTTCCGCCCCGGCGACCTCCTCGGCGTCGATCTGCGCCACCAGTTCGTCAAGCCGGCCCAGCAGCTCCTCCACGGGCATGTCGAGGCTGGCGAAGTTGTGCACGGCGGTGCGCAGCCGGCCCATGGTCGCCGCGGCGTGCAGACCGTGGCCGACGACATCGCCCACGACCAGTGCCACGCGGGTGCCGGACAGCGGGATGACGTCGAACCAGTCCCCGCCGACCCCGGCCTGGGCCGGCAGGTAGCGGTAGGCCACGTCGAGGACGGACAGCTCGGGCAGCGCGCGTGGCAGCAGGCTGTGCTGCAGGGTGACAGCCATGACGTGTTCGCGGGTGTAGCGGCGGGCGTTGTCGATGCACACCGCTGCCCGTGCGGCCAACTCCTCGGCGAAGGACACGTCCTCGTCCTCGAACGGCGGGGAGTCCTTCGCGCGCCAGAAGTCGACCACTCCCAGCACCACGCCGCGGGCTCGCAGGGGAACCACGAGCAGGGAGTGGATGCCGTGATCGAGGATCCGCCGGGCACGTTCGGGTTGCTGGGCCTGCCAGCCGCGGGAGGCGCTCAGGTCCCGGACCATGACCGGTCGGCCCTCGGCCATCGCCGTGGAGACGGGGTGGGCCGGGACGAACCGGATCAGGTCGCGGACGTGGTGGAGGGGATCCGCGTCGGGTCCGGAGACGGCGGTGCGGCGCAGCTCCGTGATCCCGGCGGTCGTACCGGAGGACTCCTCGCCGCGCAGGACCGGGTCCAGGAGATCGACGGTGACGATGTCGGCGAACCGGGTGACCGCCACCTCGGCCAGTTCCTCGGCCGTGCGCTTCACATCGAGCGTGGTGCCGATTCGCAGCCCGGCGTCGTAGAGCGACTGCAACCGTTCGCGTGCCACCTCCGCCCGGCCGGAGAGGGCCCGCAGCTCGGTGGTGTCCCGGAGCGTCACCACGCTGCCGACCGGTCCGTGCGGTGCGGTGAGCCGCTTGCTGACCGCGAGCAGCCGGTCGGCCGCCAGGTACACCTCGTCGGTGGCGGGGCGGTCGGAGGCCAGCAGTCCGGCGAGGTCCTCCTCCAGTCCCAGATCGGTGATGCGCCGCCCTTCCGAGTCCGCCGGCAGGTCCAGGAGCCGTCGTGCCTCGTCGTTGGCCAGCAGCAGCCGGCTGTCACCGCCGACGATCAGCACTCCTTCCCGCACCGCGTGCAGCACCGCGTCGTGGTGCTCGTACATCCGGGTCATCTCCGTCGCGCCCAGGCCATGGGTCTGCCGCCGCAACCTCCGGCTGACCAGGCCCGACCCGCCTGCGGCGACGACCAGGGCCGCGGCGGCGCCGCCGAGGATGACCGGCAGCTGCCGGTCCACCCTGTGCTGCACCGTCTCGACCGTGACGGGCACGGAGACGATGGCGACGACTTTCCCGTCAGGACCCCTGACGGGAACCGCGGAGATCACGGAGAGTCCCAGTGAGCCCTTGAAGGTACTCGTGAACGGCTTGCCGGTGGCCGCCGAGGCGTAAGGCCCGATGACGCGTTTCCCGATCTGATGCGGGTCGCTGTGGGTGAGGGTGATCCCGTTCAGCCCGTACACGATGACGGCGTCGACGCCTGCGGCCTTCCGGGCCGCCTCGGCGTGCGGTTGCAGCCCCGCGGTCGGGTGCGCGCTGTTCAGTGCCGCCACGATTCCCGGGGAGTTCGCGAACGTCTGCGCCGCGGTGAGCGTACGGTGGCGGGCGTCCGCCATGACGTCGCGTCGAGCCTGCACCACGAGCGCCACCAGGGCGGCGGCGACGAGCAACATGACGACCGCCAGCTGGAGCAGGAAGACCTGGCCGGCGAGGCTGTGCACGCTCAGCAGTGACCCCGGCCGCCGCGCGTCTTCTCCCCGACGGGGCCGGCCGGGCCGATGAGTCCTCATGGACGCATCAGGCACATCCTGCCCGGAGTGATCTGAAACTCCGCTCATGTCCCCTTTCTATCGCTTCTGGGTGGCCGACGAAGTGACCGGGACGGACTGGTCCGCTCAGGAACGGCGCCGAGCGCATGGGCCCTGCCGGGTGGCCGCAGTCACGCACAGCCCCCGAGGTCCCGTCCGAGACCACGGGGCGACGTCATCCGGCACCAGCACCGGCGGTCGGCCGACCGGTGAAGGCGGCTCCCCTGTTCGCACGGCGGAACATCAGAACCTGCACGGCCGAAGGCGGAGGGCGCCCCGGAGCCGATGCACTCGGCGCTCACCACCGCCCCGCGCCTCCCACCGCCGGATCCACCGGCCAGGAGTCAGGGCCGTCGGTACACCATGGCCGGTCGGCCGTTCCGTGCCTGCGTCACCGGCCGGCTCAACGTCGGCGAGCGCGCCGTCGGGCTGATGCCATGGGATGGCCGTGCTGGTGCCGGGGCGATGTTGCCGGCGATGTGACCGGGCGTGTTCGGCGGGCCCTTGGCCGATCCGTGGGCAGGCGCGTAGCCGAGTTCGAGGTCGGCGAGGCCGGGTGCGGTGAGCCCGCCGCTGACAGTGGTGGCGAGCACACCGATGCGCTTGTCGACGCCGTTTGTGTCACCGCCCGCGCGCCCGAAGACCCGATGGCCGTACGGATCAACGAGCAGCCGCGTCTCCCGCCGCTGTGCCGTCGTCCGGTGGCTCCTTCGTGCCCGTGGGACCCCTCCTCGTCGTTCACCGTGCCCCACCCGCGCGCACGTGCCTGACCAGGGCGTACACCGCGGCAGCACGACGAACACCGCCCAGCCGGCGCCGAACGGCCATCTTCACCACCCCCGCGGTTCGCCTGCCGGTCGCGCGGCATGCGCCGACGACCGCGACCATGACGCCCCGTCCGCTCCGATCGGACGGGGCGGGAAAGGAGCCTGCTGGAATGAGACGCCGCACCCTCGTCGCCCTGGCCGTCACCGGTGCCCTGCTGCTCACCGCCACCGCCGCGACAGCCGGAGGCACCCACAACGCCTGGCCGTACCAGACCACCTCGAACCGGAACGCGGTCCTCGCTGCGGTCGGGGACATCGCGTGCGAGCCCGATGGGGACGACGGGGGAGTCGACGCCAAGTACCTGTGCAACGGCACGCGCCAAAACGCCCAGACACTCACGGCCGGCCAGATCGAGACCATGCAGCCCGATCTGGTGGCCCTGCTGGGCGACGAGCAGTACCAGGTCGGCCGCTACAACGACTTCATGGGCTCCTTCGACCGCACCTACGGCGCGTTCAAGTACCTCCAGCGCCCGGCGCCCGGCAACCACGAGTTCTACGACTACAAGGACGGCGAGAAGGGGGTCGGCGGCTCCGGCTACTACTCGTACTACAACGGCCGCAGCCTGGACTCCGCGGGCAGCCCGCTGACGGACGCCCAGGGCCAGCCCGTGCCCCGCGCGCACGGCCAGGCCGGCACCGCCGGGCAGGGCTGGTACTCCTACGACCTGGGCGCCTGGCACATCATCTCCCTCAACGCCGAGTGCGCCGTGCAGACCGGGAGCTGCTCCGCGGACGGCGCCTGGGTGAAGCAGCAGACCGCCTGGTTGCGCGACGACCTCGCCGCAGACCGCGCCCCCTGCACACTGGCCTACTGGCACCAGCCCGCGTTCAGCGCCGGCGCGGATTCCTCCGACGAGGGGAAGATGTCGCAGGCTGAGTGGTGGCCGCTGCTGTACAAGGCCGGTGTCGACGTCGTACTCAACGGGCACGAGCACCTGTACGCGCGCTTCGCGCCGCAGAACCCGCAGGGCGAGGCGGATGCGCACAA
The DNA here is from genome assembly GCF_042741275.1 of Streptomyces sp. NPDC058964. Lineage (NCBI taxonomy): Bacteria > Bacillati > Actinomycetota > Actinomycetes > Kitasatosporales > Streptomycetaceae > Streptomyces > Streptomyces sp. NPDC058964. Next base: position 1,306 of record NZ_JBHYKH010000192.1, on the reverse strand, counting down.
GGGCATCACCGAGTTCGTCATCGGCACCGGAGGCGAGGGACTGGACGCCCTGGCCCCCGCCGACCAGTCACCCAACCGGGTGACCGGCAACGACACTTCCTACGGTGTCAGCCGCTTCACCCTGAAGCCGACCGGCTACTCGTGGACCTACGAGGCCGCCAACGGCACCGGCTACACCGACTCCGGCAGCGCCCGCTGCCATGGCCCCGCACACCGCTGACCGCCCAGTCGGAAATGGCCGCCTTCTCGGGTGGGGCCGTGCGACCACGGCCCCCCGGGGGCTACAGGCGGACCCGACGCCTAATTGACGTAGAAGGCGGCTCCGGCGAACGGGTTGTCCACGTGGGCCTCGGCGGCGGCCGCCGAGTGCCCGGTGAGCTGGCCCGCCAGGCCCAGGACCAGGGCGGCAAGCGCCGCGGTGAGTGAGGTCTTCCGGCGCCGCAGGCGGCCTGGCTCGGGTGCCCGCACCCGGCCGGTTGGGTGTGTCATGTGTGCTCCTCCATAGTGCCCTGCGGGGGTACGAGGTGGTGCCGGCGGATCGCGTGGGGCGGGTTGTGCCCTGTCGGGAACGATTCGGTGTGCTCCTCGGCCACCTACGGGTCCGCGCCGGCCGCGCCCGCAACGCCGTCCGCTGGATTCCGGAAAAGGTGCCGGCACCCGAACCGGGATCCGGCAAGGACGGCGGTGTGGGAGAGACGAGGCCCGAGCCGGTTCGCCGGCCGACCCCTGCAAAGCGAAAGGCCGATGCTCGTGACCAGCCTTTCGCCCGAACTCGGTCTGCAACGACGACGGTCCGTGCACCTGCTCGTCGTACGGGACGGGAGGCGCGAACAGCGGGCTGCGAACCGGCTGTTGCCGGCAGCGGTCTTTGGTGAGGGCCCGTGGCCTTACGGGGCACGCCCGGTCCGGGTGAGCAACACGGGCGCGCTCCGTGGCGCGGTGTGACGCGGGGCCTGCGACTTACGGCGGGTGCCGCCGTCATGAGACGCAAGCGCCACCCCGGGTGTCACACGGTCGTGCAGGTGGTCCCGTTGAGGCTGAAGTCCGCGGGCTTGGCGAAGCTGCCGCCGTAGGTGCCCTGGAAGCCGAAGGAGACCTTGCCGCCTGCCGGGATCTGCGCGTTGTAGTCGGCATTGGTCGCCGTGAGCGCTGCGGAGGTCGGCGCGACAGCGGCGTTCCAGGCGCTGGTGATCCGCTGCCCGGCCGGCAGCGTGAACGCCAGCTTCCAGCCGTCGACCGGGGAGGAACCGGTGTTGGTGACGGTGACGTCGGCGGTGAAGCCGCCCTGCCAGACGTTCGTCCCGTA
>NZ_JBHYKH010000191.1:0-15622 GCF_042741275.1 Streptomyces sp. NPDC058964 | reverse complement strand
GGCGCGGGGGGGCCGCTCGCCCGGCCCCGTACGCCGTCCGCCCGCACCGGTGCCGCGGCGGCCGTGGCATCGGGTACGGCGCGCGTCGAGCGCGGGGCGCTGGCCGCCGGCGGCTGCTCGACGGGGTCGACGCGGCCGAGCAGATGACTCTGCACACGCAGCACCGCGCGCACACCGCCGTACGGAGAGGGGGAGGAGACGTCGACGTCCAGGTCGAACTGCCGGGTCAGCTGCCCGATCGCGGCCAGGCCCATGCGGGGCGGGTCGCCCAGTCCGGTGAGCAGGACCGGGTCGCTGCCCGCCACCAACCGCTGGGCGCGGGCCCGTTCGTCCTGGGTCATGCCCAGGCCCGCGTCGTCGATGGTGACGCAGACCCCGTGGTGGACGTGTTCCAGATTGACCACGACGTCGGTCTCCGGCGCGGAGTGCCGAAGCGCGTTGTCGAGGAGCTCGGCGACGATGATGGCGACCGGCTCGACCGCGTGCGACACCAGCGCCGTGCCCGGTTCCAGGTGGTTGTGGACCCGGACCCGGTGGTAGCCGTCCAGCCGCGCCTGACCGCCCGTCACCGCGTCCACCAGGTGGGACTCCTCACGGGCGAGTCCCACCCAGGCCCCGCACACCACGGCGGCGACCTGTGCCCGGCGCAGGGACTGCTCGTTCTCGTGGTCCAGCGCGAACAGCGTCTGCGTCAACTCCGGGTCGTCGTAGCGCTGTTGCAGCCCGCGCAGCGCGTCCTGGAGTCGGTACAGCGCTGCCTTGATCTCCCGGGTGGCGCCGCCCCCGCCCCCCCGGGCGCCCTCAAGGCCGTACGGAGCCTGACCTTCCAGCTCTCCGGGGCACAGCTCGGCATCACGGTCACCAACCTGGTCGTCGGCATGCTCTCCGAATCGTCGATCGCCAAGCTGATCGCGGGCCCGCTGGAGGCGCTCGGCTTCTCGTCCTCGACGGCCGGTTCGGTCGCGCTGGTCCTGGGCACCGCCCTGTCGACCGTGTTCCTGATGGTCGTCGGCGAGCTGGTGCCCAAGAACTGGGCGATCTCCTCGCCGCTGGCCGTGGCCAAGCGGGTGGGCAACCCGCAGCGCCTGTTCAGCGCCGCCTTCCGCCCCTTCATCACGCACCTCAACGAGACGGCCAACCGCGTGGTGCGCCGCTTCGGCCTGGAACCGGCAGAGGAACTCGCCTCCGCGCGCGGGCCCCAGGAACTGGCGGCGCTGGCCCGGCACTCCGCCAAGGAGGGCGCCCTGGAGGCGGACACCGCAGAGCTGTTCGTCCGGACCCTGAACCTCGCCGACCTCACCGCCGAGAACGTGATGACGCCACGTGTCCAGGTCGTCGCCCTCGACGTCCAGGCAACCTGCGAGGACGTGGCCAACGCGACCCGGGCGACCGGACTGTCCCGGTTCCCCGTATACCGCGGCAGTCTCGACTCCGTCGTCGGCATCGCCCACATCAAGGATGTCCTGGCCATGCCCGCCGAGGAGCGCCCGCTCCGGCCCGTCTCCCAGGTGATGCGCGAGCCCCTGTTCGTCCCCGAGTCACTCACCGTCGACCGGCTCCTCGACCGGCTCTCCGGCGGACGCACGATCGCCGCCGTCATCGACGAGTACGGCGGTACGGCGGGCGTCGCCACCCTGGAGGACATCGTCGAGGAGGTCGTCGGCGAGGTGCGGGACGAGCACGACCCGCACGAGACCCCCGACCTCGCCCCCGCCGGGGCCGACGAGGACGGCCGGGCGCTGTACTCCGCGGACGGTGCCGCCCGCACGGACCAGCTCGCCCGCGTGGGCCTGAAGGCCCCGGAGGGTCCGTACGAGACGCTCGCCGGGCTCGTGGCGACCGGGCTCGGCCGCATACCGCGTACCGGCGACCGCGTCGAGGTGGCCGGATGGCGGCTGGACGTGGTGGACGCGTCGGGACGCCGGGCCGCCCGAGTGCTGATGCACGCGCCGCTGAACGACGACCACCACGACGGGGAGGACGCGAAGTGACCGCCGTACAGCTGCTCATCGGTGTGGCGACCCTCGTCGTCAACGCCTTCTTCGTCGGCGCCGAGTTCGCGCTGATCTCGGTGCGCCGCAGCCAGATCGAGCCGTACGCGGAGGAGGGCGACCGGCGCGCGAAGAGCGTGCTGTGGGGCCTGGAACACGTCTCCGCCCTGCTGGCGGCCGCCCAGCTGGGCATCACCCTGTGCACGCTGGTCCTGGGCGTGGTCGCGGAACCGGCGATCGCGCATCTGCTGGAGCCGGTGTTCCACGCGCTGGGCGTGCCGCAGGGCGCCGGCCATGTCGTGTCGTTCGTGATCGCGCTGACGCTGGCCACGTATCTGCACATGCTGCTCGGCGAGATGGTGCCGAAGAACATCGCCCTCGCCGAGCCGGTGCGCAGCGCGCTGCTGCTCGGCCCGCCCCTGGTGGCGCTGTCCCGCGCCCAGCGGCCCGTCATCTTCACGGTCAACGCGTTCGCGAACGCCTTGCTCAAGCTGCTCCGGGTGGAGACCAGGAACGAGGTCGCGGCGACCTTCTCGGACGCGGAACTGGCCCAGATCGTCAAGGACGCCGGTGAGGCGGGCCTGATCGACGACCGGGCGCGCGAGCGGCTGCACGACGCCCTGGAGCTGGGCCGCCGCCCGGTGCGGGACGTGGTGGTCCCGCTGGAGCGTGTCGTCTACGCGCGCGTGGGCGTCACGCCGGAGCAGTTGGAGCGCCTGTCCGCGGAGTCGGGCTTCTCCCGCTTCCCCGTCGTGGACGAGGGCCGCAGGATCGCCGGCTATCTGCACGTCAAGGACGCGCTGGACGCCGCGCCGCGGGACACGTCGTTCCGGCTGCGGGACATGCGGCCGATCGCGCGCGTGCGGGAGAGCACGCCGCTGGACGACGTGCTCTCCGCGATGCGGGGCAGCCGCACGCATCTGGCGGCCGTGCTCGGCGCGGACGGGCGGCTGGCGGGACTGGTGACGATGGAGGACGTGCTGCGGGAGCTGTTCGGGCAGCATGCCTGACCGGCGGGGGCGTTCGAGGGCCGACCGACCGGCGGGTATGGAGCCGGGATAACATCGGCTTCGCCATGCAGACGAATCCCACACATCCCACACACACCAGCCTGGTCGCGGTCGGCGACTCCTTCACCGAGGGCATGTCGGACCTGCTGCCGGACGGCTCCTACCGGGGCTGGGCCGACCTCCTCGCGGCGCGGATGGCCGCCCGCACCCCCGGCTTCCGGTACGCCAACCTGGCGGTGCGCGGAAAGCTGATCGGGCAGATCGTCGACGAACAGGTCGACGTCGCGGCCGCCATGAACCCCGATGTGATCACGCTGGTCGGCGGGCTCAACGACACCCTGCGGCCCAAGTGCGACATGGGACGGGTCAAGGGCCTGCTGACCGAGGCCGTGGAGCGGCTGGCCCCGGCGTGCGGGCAGCTGGTGCTGATGCGCAGCCCCGGCCGTCAGGGACCGGTCCTGGAACGGTTCCGGCCGCGCATGGAGGAGCTGTTCACCTGTGTCGACGAGCTGGCCGAGCGGCACGGCGCGCTGGTGGTGGACCTCTACGGGGCGCCCTCGCTGGCCGACCCCAGGATGTGGGACGTGGACCGGCTGCATCTGACGGCCGAGGGGCACCGCCGGGTGACCGAGGCGGTCTGGCAGACGCTGGGCTACGAGCCCGACGACACCGAGTGGCGCACACCGATGCCCGCCACCCTCCCGCCCGGCTGGGCCGCCCGGCGGGTGGCCGACGTGCGGTTCGCCAGGCAGCATCTGCTGCCGTGGATAGGCCGCCGCCTGACCGGCCGCTCGTCCGGCGACGGCCGCCCGGCCAAGCGGCCCGAGCTGCTGCCCTACGAGAGTCCGGCGGCGTAGGCCGTGACCACGCGGGTGATCAGCGTCCGGGGCCGGATCCACGAGTTCGGTCCGCGGCTGGAGCACGCCCCGCACGACGTGGTCTACGTCGGCCGGCGCTGGACCATGGGCGGCTGGGACCTGCCCCGTCACCCGCTGTACAACCCGTTCGCCTACGACACCCCGAAGAAGAGACGGGACGGCACCCGGGCCGAGGTGCTGGCCATGTACCGGGCCTACCTGCTGGAACGACCTGAGCTGCTGGACCTCGTGCCGGACCTGCGGGGGAAGGCGCTCGCCTGCTGGTGCGCGCCGGAGCCGTGCCACGCGGACGTGCTGGCGGAGCTGGCCGACACGCACGACGTGGCATAGGTCCGGCGGAGCCGTGGCCCAGGGACCACAGAAACTGTGGCCCAGGGACCGCAGAACCGTGGCCAGGGCCCGCGGAGCCTTTGTAGCTTCCGCCGAACGGCCCGTGGCGCTGGCCTGCACGAATCGCCAGTAGAATCCGTACACGTGACTTCAGCGCCCGCCAAGCCCCGCATCCCGAACGTCCTCGCCGGACGCTACGCCTCCGCCGAGCTCGCCACGCTCTGGTCCCCCGAGCAGAAGGTGAAGCTGGAGCGGAAGCTCTGGCTCGCCGTGCTGCGCGCCCAGAAGGACCTCGGGATCGAGGTGCCGGACGAGGCGATCGCCGACTACGAGCGCGTCCTCGACACCGTCGACCTGGCCTCCATCGCCGAGCGCGAGAAGGTCACGCGGCACGACGTGAAGGCCCGTATCGAGGAGTTCAACGACCTCGCCGGGCACGAGCACGTGCACAAGGGCATGACGTCCCGCGATCTGACGGAGAACGTCGAGCAGTTGCAGATCAGGCTCTCGCTGGAGCTGATGCGCGACCGCACGGTGGCCGTCCTGGCGCGGCTGGGCAAGCTCGCCGGCGAGTACGCCGAGCTGGTCATGGCCGGCCGGTCGCACAACGTCGCCGCCCAGGCCACGACGCTGGGCAAGCGCTTCGCCACCGCCGCCGACGAACTGCTGGTCGCGTACGGCCGGGTGGAGGAGCTGCTGGGCCGCTACCCGCTGCGCGGCATCAAGGGCCCCGTCGGCACCGCACAGGACATGCTGGACCTGCTGGGCGGCGACGCGTCGAAGCTCGCCGAGCTGGAGGACCGGATCGCCGCCCACCTCGGCTTCTCGCAGGCCTTCACGTCGGTCGGCCAGGTCTACCCGCGCTCGCTGGACTACGAGGTCGTGACCGCGCTGGTGCAGCTCGCCGCCGCGCCGTCCTCGCTGGCCAAGACGATCCGGCTGATGGCCGGGCACGAGCTGGTCACCGAGGGCTTCAAGCCGGGCCAGGTCGGCTCCTCCGCGATGCCGCACAAGATGAACACCCGCTCCTGCGAGCGCGTCAACGGTCTCATGGTCATCCTGCGCGGCTACGCCTCGATGACCGGCGAGCTGGCGGGCGACCAGTGGAACGAGGGTGACGTGTCCTGCTCGGTGGTGCGCCGGGTCGCGCTGCCGGACGCGTTCTTCGCCCTCGACGGTCTGCTGGAGACCTTCCTGACGGTGCTCGACGAATTCGGTGCCTTCCCGGCGGTCGTCGCCCGTGAGCTGGACCGCTACCTGCCGTTCCTCGCCACGACCAAGGTGCTGATGGGCGCGGTGCGCGCGGGTGTGGGCCGCGAGGTCGGACACGAGGCGATCAAGGAGAACGCGGTCGCCACCGCGCTCGCGATGCGTGAGCAGGGCGCCGAGCGCAACGACCTGCTCGACAAGCTGGCCGCCGACGAGCGCCTCCCGCTGGACCGCGCGCAGCTCGAGGCCCTGATGGCGGACAAGCTCTCCTTCACCGGCGCGGCCGCGGCCCAGGTCGGCGTCGTCGTCGGCCGGATCGAGGAGATCGTCAAGCAGCATCCGGAGGCCGCCGGGTACACCCCGGGAGCGATCCTCTGACCCGCTTCACCCAGGCGGAACTGGAGGCCGCCCGCGACCGTCTGGTCCCGGACGTGGTCGCGGACGGTCTCCATGTGCTGTTCTGCGGGATCAACCCCGGCCTGATGACGGCGGCGACCGGTCACCACTTCGCCCGTCCCGGGAACCGGTTCTGGCCGGTGCTGCACCTGTCCGGGTTCACGCCCAGGCTGATGAAGCCCGCGGAGCAGAGGGAGTTGCTGTCGTACGGGCTCGGCGTCACGAACGTCGTGGCGCGGGCGACGGCGCGGGCCGACGAGCTGGCGCCGGAGGAGTACGTGGAAGGCGGTCGGCTGCTGTCGGCCAAGGTGACGCGGCTGCGGCCGACGTGGCTGGCCGTGGTCGGGGTGACCGCGTACCGGGCGGCCTTCGGGGACCGCGGGGCCCGGGTCGGGCCTCAGGAACGGACGATCGGCGGGACGCGCGTGTGGGTACTGCCCAATCCCAGTGGGCTGAACGCTCATTGGACGGCAGCGACGATGGCGCAGGAGTTCGGACGGCTGCGGGAGGCCACGCGGACCTGAGGGGTCAGGGCGGGTCGGTCTCGGTGACCACCGCCAGCAGCTGGAAGGGCAGTTCGGTGTCCCACTGGGACACGCCCAGCGCGACCCAGCGGCCCGGCTCCGCCCGCCACAGATGCACATCGGGGACGTGCGAGGCGAGAGTGGCCCACGGCTCCGTCGGCTCCTCCCCTTCCAGGCCGCGCCGGAAGGCGCCCTCCAGGCTGAACACGTCCGCCGGTCCCCACCGATCGGCGAGCCGCTCCGCCAACGCGTCCCGGTCGGCCTCGTACTGCGCCTCCGTCTGCTCCCGTTCGGCGCCGTCGTCCTCGTAGAAATCGCCGCTGGTCTGTAACTCGGCTATCAGGTACCCCGGCCCGCCCGTGCCCACATCGGTCCTGCCGTCCGCCACGGGGAACTCCCGGGCGCACAGCCGCTCGATCACAGCGAGACAGTTCGCGATGTCCATGTGATCCAGTAAAGCGGGCCCCACTGACAATTGGCGGGCTGTCAGGCGTCCCTGCGCTGGATGCTCCAGGCTCCCGCGCACAGGGCCGCCGCCGCCCACAGCGCGGTCACCGCGAGCCCGGTCCAGGGGCCCAGGGAGCCGTCCCACGTGCTGTGCAGGGCCACTTGGCCGGCCCGGTCCGGCAGGTAGTCGGCGACGCCCGCGGACAGGTCGCCGATGACGAAGGACACGATCAGCAGGAACGGGATCAGGACGGAGAGGGTCGCGACGCCGCTGCGCAGCACGGCCGCGAGCCCGGCGGCGAACAGCGCCATCAGCGTGAGGTGGAGGCCGCAGCCGAGCGCGCCGCGTGCTCCCTCGGTCCAGGTCGGCCCGGAGGCGCCGAGGACGGCCTTGCCCACCAGCAGGGTCACCACCCCGGTGACGAGCCCGACGGCGAGGACGGGCAGTGCGATCGCCGTGGCCTTCGCGGCGAACCAGCGCCGACGGTCCGGCACGGCCGCCAGGGTCAGCCGCAGCGCGCCGCCCCGGAACTCGCTGGACAGCGCCGTCGTACCGAAGGCGATCGCGGCGATCTGCCCGAAACTGATGCCGAAGAACACCGAGAACAGCGGGTCCGTGCCGTCGGTGCCCGCGTCCGCGGAGGCGGAGGCCAGCGCGGAGAACGCGGCGGTGGCGACGAGGATCGCCACCAGGCTGCCGACGAGCGAGCGCAGCGTCCGGATCTTGATCCACTCGGCGTGCAGAACGGGTGCGAAGGGCATGGTCAGGCCTCCTGGGGCTGGGTGGTGAACTCGGCCTCGGCCGCGGTCAGATCGAAGTAGGCCTGCTCCAAGGTGGCCTCCCGGGCGGCCAGTTCCAGTACGGGCACGCCCGCCTCGGACATGAGGCGGCCGAGGTCGTCCACGCGCGCGTGCCGTACGGTCCACGCCCCGTCCTCGCCCCGGGAGGCGTCGTGGCCGTGCCGGGCGAGCAGGTCGCCGAGCGCGGCGTCGTCGGTGGTGCGGATCCTGACCCGGGGCCGCACGCGTGCGTGGATGAAGTCCTGGACGGGGGTGTCGGCGAGGAGGCGGCCGCGGCCGAGGATCACGAGGTGGTCGGCGAAGGCGGCGGTCTCGTGCATCAGGTGGCTGGAGACCAGGACGGTCCGGCCTTCGGCCGCCAGTCCGCGCAGCAGGGTGCGGATCCAGACGATGCCCTCGGGGTCGAGGCCGTTGGCGGGCTCGTCCAGCAGGATCACCTCCGGGTCGCCGAGCAGGGCGGCGGCGATGCCGAGCCGCTGGCGCATGCCGAGGGAGTACGTCTTCACCCGACGCCGGGCCACGGCGGCGAGTCCGGTCTGTTCCAGCACGGTGTCGACCCTGCGGTCCGGGATGCGGTTGCCGGCCGCGAGGGCACGCAGATGGTCGCGTGCGGTGCGGGATCCGTGCGCGGCCCGCGCGTCGAGCAGGGCGCCCACCGTGCGCAGTGGCTCGCGGAGTTCACCGTAGGCGCGGCCGCCGATCGTGGCGGTGCCGGAGGTCGGCCGGTCCAGGCCGAGGACCAGCCGCATGGTGGTCGACTTTCCGGCGCCGTTGGGGCCGAGAAAGCCCGTGACGCGGCCGGGGCGGACGCTGAAGGTGAGCCGGTCCACGGCCCGTCGGCTGCCGTACTCCTTGGTGAGGTCGCGTACGTCGATGCTGGTCATGGCAACAGCCTGATGCCTCGGGGGCGTTGGCTCCTCCCCCGCCCGCGGGGATCGTCTCCCCCGCCCGGGGGAGGCCTGTTGTCGGCGCCACCTGGCACGATGGCCGGATGGTCCGCTTTCTGCGCCCGCTGACGCGGGGGACGACGTACACGCGACTGCTGCATCTGTGGCTGCCGTTGCTGATCTTCAGCGTGTGGATGTTCATCGACTCGTCGAAGCCGTGGGTGCCCGCGCTCGTACTCGTTCCCGTGGGGCTCGTCCCGGTCGTGCGGATGGGCGAGGGCGTGCAGGCGCGGCTGCTGCTCACGCCCGGCGTGGAGGAGCCAGGGATCTCCGTGACGCCGTCGGCGACCTGGCCGGACCGGCTGCGCACGGTGCTGTGGATGGAGGTGCGGCTGGTCCTTGGCGTGGCCACCTCGATGGTCTCGGTGTGGCTGCCGTTGCTCGCGTACGAACTCGGCAGGATGGCGTGGGGACACGTGCCCGCCGATGTCCCGGTACTGAACCGGGCGGAGCCGCACTGGGCCTACGCCTTGCTGATCCCGCTCCCCCTGGTCGCGCTCTACGGCGCCCTCGTCGGGCTCGGCGAGCTCGCCACCGCTGTAGCTCGGCGCCTGCTCGGTACGTCCGCCGCCGAGCGGCTCGCCGCCCTGGAGGAGCGTACCGAGCAGCTCCTGGAGCGCACCCGCATCGCCCGTGAGCTGCACGACTCCATCGGGCACGCGCTGACGGTGGCGGTGGTGCAGGCGGGCGCGGCACGGGCGGCCGGCGACCCGGAGTTCACCGACCGTGCCCTGGGCGCCATCGAGGAGACGGGGCGGGCCGCGCTGGAGGACCTGGAGCGAGTGCTGGGTGTCCTGCGGGAGTCGGAGCGGCCGGTGAGCAGCCGGCCGACCCTGGCCGACGCCGACCGGCTCCTGGAGTCCGCGCGCGCCTCCGGCGCCAAGGTCGACGCCGAGGTGACCGGTCCGGTGGAGACGGTGCCGGGACCGGTCTCACGCGAGGGCTACCGCATCCTCCAGGAGGCGCTCACCAATGTGCTGCGCCATGCGGGGGCCGTTCCCGTGCGGGTCCGTGTCACGGTGGCCGGAGGCACCCTCGCGCTGGAGGTCCGCAATCCGCTCACGGCCCCCGTGACCGGTCCCGGCCGGGGCAGCGGGCTGCGGGGCATACGCGAGCGCGCGGCCTTGCTCGGCGGCCACGCGCACACCGGACAGCACGAGGGCGACTGGCAGGTGCACGCCGAACTCCCCGTGCGGTGATCTAGGCTGGCCGGATGCCGGTCACCGTTCTCCTCGTCGACGACGAACCCCTGGTCCGCACCGGTCTGCGGGCCGTGCTCGAGGCGCAGCCCGACATCGAGGTCGTCGGCGAGGCCGCCGACGGGGCGGCGGTGATTCCGCTGGTCCGGCAGCTGCGGCCCGACGTGGTCGCCATGGACGTACGGATGCCGCTCCTGGACGGGATCGAGGCCACGCGCGCGGTGCTGCGCACCGTCGACGATCCGCCGAAGATCCTGGTGGTGACCACGTTCGAGAACGACGAGTACGTGTACGAGGCGCTGCGCGCGGGCGCCGACGGGTTCCTGCTGAAGCGGGCCCGGCCCGCGGAGATCGTGCACGCCGTGCGGCTGGTCGCCGAGGGCGAGTCGCTGCTGTTCCCGGCTTCGGTACGGCAGCTGGCCGCCGAGTACGGTGACGGCGGCGGGAACCGGGCGGCGCGCGCCGTGCTGGAGCGGGCCCGGCTTACCGGGCGGGAGGCCGAGGTGCTGCGGCTGATGGCCCGTGGGCTGTCGAACGCGGAGATCGCCGAACGGCTGGTGGTCGGGACGGAGACGGTCAAGTCGCACGTGAGCGCGCTGCTGGCGAAGCTCGGGGCACGGGACCGTACCCAGGCGGTGATCACGGCGTACGAGTCGGGCTTCGTGGCTCCCGGCTGATCGGCTCCGTCCGCCGGTCCGGGGGACCCGGCGCTCGCCGGGGGCGCGCCGCGCCGAGTACGATCCGCCCAACACGCGCACGAGCTGGGAGGACGGAGTTGGGGCGGCTGACCGGAGGCGATCCCTCGTTGCTGCGAAGGATCAATTCCGCGGTGGTGCTGCACGCGCTGCGTGCCACGGACTGTGCGACGCTCACCGAGATCACCCGGGTGACCGGACTGTCCCGGCCGACCGTCGAAGGTGTCGTCGAGGGGCTCATCGAGGCCGGTCTCGTCGTGGAGAAGGCCGCCGAGGAGGGCGCCGCCCGGCGTCAGGGTCGCCCTGCACGGCGGTTCCGGTTCCGGGCCGAGGCAGGGCATCTGCTGGGCCTGGAGATCGGGGCGCACCGCGTCGCCGCGCTCCTCGCCGACCTGGACGGCCGGGTGCTGGGCGCGCAGGCCAAGGAGGTCGACGAGACGGCCGACGCGGACGAGCGCCTCGAGCGGCTGCGTACCGCCGTCGCCGAGCTCCTGCGGCGGGCCGGGGTCGCGCGCGGCTCGCTGCGTGCGGTGGGCGTCGGGACGCCGGGGATCGTCGAGGCCGACGGGACCGTCCGGCTGGGTACCGCGCTGCCGGAGTGGACGGGCCTGCGGCTGGGTGAGCGGCTCAGCCGCTCCTTCAAGTGCCCGGTCCTGGTGGAGAACGACGCCAACGCGGCAGCCGTCGCCGAGCACTGGAAGGGTTCCGCGACCGAGTCGGACGACGTGGTGATGGTGCTGGCCGGGCTGAGTCCGGGGGCCGGTTCGCTGATCGGCGGCCGGCTGCACCGGGGGTACGGCGGAGCGGCCGGTGAGATCGGCGCGCTGCACCTGCTGGGCCGGGAGGCGACCCCGGAGACGCTGCTGTCCACCACGGACGAGCCGCTGCACCCGCTGGACGAGCAGGCGGTGGCCGAGGTGTTCGCCCTCGCGCGCGAGGGCGACATGCGGGCCCGTGCGGCCGTCGAGCGGTTCATCCAGCGCCTCGTCCACGACGTGGCGGCGCTCGTCCTGGCCCTCGACCCGGAACTGGTCGTCATCGGCGGCTGGGCGGCGGGCCTGGACGGTGTCCTGGAGCCGCTGCGTCACGAACTCGCCCGGTACTGTCTGCGGCCCCCCAAGGTGACGCTCTCCCTTCTCGGCGAGGCCGCCGTGGCCACGGGCGCCCTGCGGCTCGCCCTCGATCACGTGGAGGAGCAACTGTTCGCGGTGGAAGGCACGGTGACCGCGCGGCGCTGACAGGGGGGCGGCTGGGCAGGGACGGGGCGCTGCGAGCGGCTGCCGGACAGCGCGCCGCGCCCCGGGGGAGTTCCGGAACGCGGCGGTGCGGCTCCGAGAGGGGGCCGGTGTCGGCGCGCGGGCTACGAGGCCTGTCGTTCGGGACCGTGGTGGATCTCCACGCCGCCGGAGTCGGCGAACGTCAGCCGGCAGGTGTCGGCGCGGTAGGTGGCGACGGAGAGCGCGGTCGTGCGGCCCTCGGCGAAGAAGCGGGTGGTGACGACGAGGACGGGTGCCCCGGGCAGCCGGTCGAGCTCCTTGGCGTCATCGGCGCGGGCCGAACCGAGTTCCACCGCGCGGTCCTGACCCTCCAGGTCCAGGCGCTGCAGTTCGCGCAGCACGGCACGCGCGCGTGCCGGACCGGACGGCGCGTCGATCGCCGAGAGGTCGGGCACCGAGGAGGCGGGGATGTAGAGCAGTTCGGCGGCGACCGGCTGACCGTGAAAGACGCGGGAGCGCCGCACGGTGTGCACGGGCTCCTCGGCGCCGGTCCCCAGCGCGGCGGCGACGGCCGCGGGCGGCACGGCCTGTGTGCCGTCGACAGGCTGCCAGGCGTCGCCGGGGGCGCCCGGCCAGTCGTGCTGCTCGGTGCCGACGGCCACACCGACCCGGGGCGGGGCCACGGTCGTGCCGACGCCGCGGCGGCGCTGGAGGCGGCCCTCCAGTTCGAGCTGTTCCAGGGCCTGGCGGAGCGTGGCGCGGGCGACGCCGAAGCGCGCGGCGAGGTCGCGCTCGTTGGGCAGGATCTCGCCGACCGAGAACTCGGAGTCCAGTGCCTCACTGAGCACGGTCTTGAGGTGCCAGTACTTCGGTTCCGGCACCGATTCCAGCTGCGTGGTCCCCACCCTGTCCTCCGCAATCGCCGTGGTCCGGCGGCGTTTTAGCGCCCTTGTTTATTAAAGGTTGTTGCACTTATCTGCGACCATAGGGCGGCCCCCACCCTTGGTCAAGACCAATCCTCGATCCCTTACGCAACGCACAGGACGCGTGCCGCGGAGCGTTCATGAGGCGTTCTCGGAGTTCATCGGGCGTTCTCACGGGGCCATGTCCGTGACATCACGGCGAAGCCCCCGTCGCGGCTTCCGTTCTGGACGGGGGCTTCGGCGCGGTACGACTCAGAGACCGCCCAGGGACCGCAGCTTGTCGGGGTTGCGCACGATGTACACCGTGCGGACGACGCCGTCGGCGACGTCCAGCTGCAGCACGCTGTCGGGCTTGTCCCCGGCCAGGACCAGCACCGCGGGCCCGCCGTTGATCTCCAGGAAGCGGAAGGACAGATCCGGCACGCCCTTCCGGGTGATGCCGGCCATGAAACGGCCCACCTTGTCCGCGGACTCCAGGATGCGCACCGGCGCCTTCGCCCTGCCGCCGCTGTCGCCGACCAGGCGGACGTCCGGGGCCAGCAGCGACATCAGACCGGCGAGATCGCCCCCGGTGGCGGCGGCCAGGAAGCGTTCGGTCAGGTCCCGGCGCTCGGCCGGATCCACCTCGTAGCGCGGCCGCCGCTCGTCCACGTGCCGGCGGGCGCGCGCGGCGAGCTGGCGCACCGCCGGCTCACCGCGGTCGAGCATGCCCGCGATGTCGGCGAACGGGTAGCCGAAGGCCTCCCGGAGGACGAACACGGCGCGCTCCAGCGGGGACAGCGCCTCCAGCACGACGAGTACGGCGAGGGAGACCGAGTCGGCCAGCACGGCGCGTTCCGCGGTGTCCGGGACGGTGTCCCCGAAGTCCGTCGCATACGGCTCCGGGAGCCACGGGCCGACGTACGACTCACCCCGCGCGCGGATCTGGCGCAGCCGGTCGATGGCCAGCCGGGTGGTGACGCGCACCAGGTACGCACGAGGTTCGCGCACCTCGCTGCGGTCCGCTCCGGACCAGCGCAGCCAGGCGTCCTGGACCACGTCCTCGGCGTCGGCCACGCGTCCGAGCATGCGGTACGCGACTCCCATGAGGACGGAACGGTGCTGTTCGAAGACGTCTGTCGCGATGTCGGCGGTCACGGCGTCCATCCCATCCGACCCGTCTCCCGCTGTCCAGGCCGAATCGGCCCCGTCCGTGGCGCGCCCGGACCGCAATGATCCGCGGGCCGCCGGTGGTCCGCGGCGCCGGCGGGGAAGGTGGCCGATGCGGTGCGCGGTGCCGGGCACGGGCGAGGTGGGACGCACGCTGGGCGGCAGGCCGGCGCAGCTGGGCCACGAGGTGACGCTGGGGTCGCGGACGAAGGACAATCGGGCCGCTCTGGAGTGGGCCCGCGGCGCGGGTGCCGGGGCGAGGCCGGGACGTTCGCGGAGGCGACCGCCGCCGAGGTGGTGGTGAACGCCGTGCGCGGCCGGGTGGCGCTCGCGGCACTGGAGGCGGCCGGCGCGGCGAACCTCGACGGCAAGGTGGTGGTCGACGTGTCCAACCCCCTGGCGATCGAGGAGGGCGCGCTGCGCCTGGACCCCGTCGAGTCGGACGGCGTGGGCGAACAGATCCAGCGGGCCTTTCCGCACGCGCGCGTGGTGAAGACGCTGAACACCGTCAACTGCCAGGTGGTGGTGGATCCGGGCGGGGTGCCGGGCGAACACCAGGTGTTCGTCCGCGGTGAGGACGCCGGCGTCAAGGAGCGGGTGACGGCGCTGCTCGGGGAGTTCGGCCGGCCGGCGCACCGGGTGCTGGACCTGGGCGGCATCCGGGCGGCAGGTTCCCTGGAGATGTACCTGCCATTCTGGGTGAACTTGATGCAGTCCTTCGGGCACGCCGACTTCAACGTGGAGGTGCACCGGGCGCGTTGACGACCGCGCCGTGACGAGACACGCCACGGCGGGGGCTACCCGCTGGTAGCAATTGCTGACAAGCTGTCTACGGCGTCCATCGGCCAGTCCAGACGAGGAGCACCTCCATGTCCGCCACCGTCTCCTTCAAGGTCCCCACCCCACAGGGCCCGCGCCCGGTGACCGTCTCCTACGCGCGTGTGGGCGAGGGCGAACCGCTGGTCCTGCTGCACGGCATCGGCCACCACCGGCAGGCCTGGGACCCCGTGGTGGACATCCTTGCGGCCGAGCGCGACGTGATCGCCGTGGACCTGCCGGGCTTCGGCGCGTCCCCCGGTCTGCCGGACGGCCTGGCCTACGACCTGCCCACGACCAACGCCGTGCTCAGCACCCTGTTCGAGACACTCGAACTGGACCGCCCGCACGTGGCCGGGAACTCGCTGGGCGGCCTGCTCGCTCTCGAACTGGGCCGCGAGCAGCTCGTACGGTCCGTCACCGCCCTGTCCCCCGCCGGGTTCTGGTCGGAGGCCGAACGGCGCTACGCCTTCGGCGTCCTGCTCACGATGCGGCAGATCTCCCGGCTGCTCCCGCTGCCGCTGGTCCAGGGGCTGGCCCGCACGGCGGCCGGCCGGACGGCCCTGACGAGCACGATCTACGCCCGCCCCGCCCGCCGTTCACCCGAGGCGGTGGTCGCCGAGACGCTCGCGCTCGCGCAGGCGACCGGGTTCGACGCGACCCTGCGGTCCGGCACCTCCGTCCGGTTCAACCACGACATCCCGGCGATCCCGGTCACCGTGGGCTGGGGCACCAAGGACCTGCTGCTGGTGCGCCGGCAGGGCGTCCGCGCCAAGCAGCTCATCCCACGGGCCCGGCTGGTGCGGCTGCCCGGATGTGGGCACTGCCCGATGAACGACGACCCCGCCCTGGTCGCGCGCGTCATCCTCGACGGCAGCCGCTGACCGGCGCCGGAGCCCGCTCGACGCACGCGATCCGAGGGCGACTCCGGCACCGACCAGGACGCTGCCCGCCGCCTGGGCGACGCCGTACGAGCCGGTTCCCCGGCGAAGGGGGCGGTGCAGACGGCCGCCACGGGGATGAGCCCCGAGAACAACGTGCCGCGCTCCGCGCCGATCCGCTGCATGCCCGTGTACCGGCAGACGAAGCC
>NZ_JBHYKH010000190.1:3657-15641 GCF_042741275.1 Streptomyces sp. NPDC058964 | reverse complement strand
GCTCCGGGCCGCAGTCCGAGCCGGCGTGCGCCGAGAGCTTGCGGATGGTGCCGTACCTACGGCCCGACTCACCGATGCGGCGCTGGCACTGCTGGGAAGCCGGGCGCGGGTCACGGCTGCCGCAGAGGGCGGAGTGACGGCCGAGGTGACCGGCCGACGGGTCGACCTGTCGGCGGACGCTCTCGCAGACCGCGCCCTGGAGCGGTTGGGTGCGCGGGCCGAAATGCTGTGGAGGCCGCCGTGACTCCACCGGGCGACCCGGGGGCGGGCCCCCGGGCCACGCGCGCCGGTTCGGCACCGTTCCGGGCGGACGACTCGTCCCGGCCACGCATCCTCCGGGTGGCCGGCCCTCTGGTGGAGATCGCCTGCCCTGCGACGGTCGCCATGCACGACCTGGTGGTGCTCGGCGACGCCCGGCTGCCGGGCGAGGTGGTCGCCATCCGCGGCGACACGGCCACCGTCCAGGCGTACGAGTACACGGGCGGACTGGCTCCCGGGCATCCTGCGGAGCCCCAGGGCCGCCCGCTGTCGGTGCGCCTGGCGCCCGACCTGCTCGGCGGCGTCTACGACGGCCTGTTGCGCCCCCTGGCCGGCGCCGGCGACCTCCTCCTGACGACCGGGGCGGACGTCGCACCCGATGGACGCACCTGGCGGTTCACACCACAGGTGGCCGAGGGCGGGCGGGTCGCGGCCGGGGACGTCCTCGGCGAGATCGGCGCGAGCGTTCCCCTGCGGCTCCTGGTGCCTCCGGACCTCGCGGGCGAGGTGACGCGGGTCGCGGCGGCGGGCGAGCACTCCGCGAGCGCCGTGCTCGCGGTGGTGGGCGGGCACGAGGTGCGGATGGCACAGTCCTGGCCGGTGCGCAGGCCGCGGCCGGTTTCCTCGCGGCTGCCGGCCGACGCTCCGCTGAACACCGGGCAGCGGGCCGTCGACCTGCTCTTCCCGGTGGCGCGCGGCAGCACGGTCGCCGTGCCGGGCGGCTTCGGCACCGGCAAGACCATGCTGTTGCAGCAGATCGCCAAGTGGTGCGACGCCGACGTGATCGTCTATGTCGGCTGCGGCGAGCGTGGCAATGAGATGGCGGACGTCATCGAGGAACTGTCCGAGCTGACCGATCCGCGTACCGGGGGCCGTCTGGCGGATCGGACCGTGACGATCGCGAACACCTCCAACATGCCGATGATGGCCCGCGAGACGAGTGTGCACACGGGGGCGACGGTGGCCGAGTACTTCCGCGACATGGGTCTGGACGTCGTATTGATCGCCGACTCGACGTCCCGCTGGGCGGAGGCGCTGCGCGAGTTCGCCTCCCGCATGGGCGAACTCCCCGCCGAAGAGGGCTATCCCGCCGGGCTCGCCTCCCAGCTGGCCGCGTTCTACGAGCGCGCCGCCGCGGTGCGCACCCTCGGCGGCGCGACCGGATCCGTCACGGTGATCGGCGCCGTGTCCCCGCCCGGCGGCGACCGCACGGAACCGGTGACCGCGCACACGGAACGCTTCGTGCGGTGCCTGTGGAGCCTGGACCGGGATCTCGCCTACGCACGGCACTATCCGGCCGTCTCCTGGGCGGACTCCTTCTCGCGGGACGCCGCCGCACTGACCGCCGCCCACGGGCGGGCGGGTGACCCCGAATGGGCCCAGCGACGCGGTCGGGTGGCGCTGCTGCTCGCCGAGGCGGACAGGCTGGCCGACCTGGTCGAGCTGGTGGGGATCACGGCCCTGCCGCCGCGCGAACGGATCAGTGTGCTGGCGGGACGGCTGCTGCGCGAGGCCCTGATCCAGCAGAGCGCCCTGTCCCCGGCCGATGCCTACAGCGCCCCCGAGAAGACCGCGGCCCTCGCGGAGGCCGTCCTGACGGTGATCGACCGCTGTCAGGAACTGGTGGACGCCGGCACCCAGGCGGACGCCGTCGAAGCGGTCGACTTCACCCCGCTGTTGCGAGCGCGTGAAACCGCGGGCCCGTCCGAGACCTCCCCCGTGGCGGCGGCCCGCGACCTCGTGCTGGCCCGGCTCAAGGAGGCGGGATGAGCGGCGTGACGGGCATCGAGTACACGGGCGTACGAGAACTGCGGGGCCCGCTGGTCGTCGTCGAAGGCGTGAGCGGGGTCGGCTGGGACGAGTTCGCGACGATCCTCCTCGGCTCCGGTGAACGACGGCACGGGCTGGTCCTGGAGGTGGACCGCGATCTCGCGGTGGTGCAGGTCCTCGAGGACACGGCCGGCATGGACCGGACCCGCACCCGTATCGCCTTCTCGGGCACACCGCTGCGGATCCCGGTCGGCACGGGATGGCTGGGGCGGGTGTGCACCGGGCGGGGCGAGCCGGCCGACGGCGGGCCGCCGGTTCTGGGCGAGTCGTACGCGGCCGTGAGCGGCGCGCCGATCAACCCGGTACGCCGGGAACCACCGAACGAGCCGGTGCTCACCGGCGTGGGCGCCGTGGACGTGCTCACCACGCTGGTGCGGGGCCAGAAGCTGCCGGTGTTCTCGGCAGCCGGGCTGCCGCACCTCGAACTGGCCGTGCAAATCGCGGCCCAGGCCACGTGCGGCGGCGAGGCGTTCGCCGTCGTGTTCGCCGGCATGGGACTCACACACGCCGACGCCGCCTTCGTCAGGGAGGGGCTGGCCGCCCGCTCGGCCGCACGGGAACTGACCCTTCTCATCAACACCGCCGACGCCCCGGTCATCGAACGGCTGCTCACGCCACGCCTCGCTCTGACCGTCGCCGAACACCTGGCGTTCACCGAGGGCCGCCATGTCCTGGTGGTGATGACCGACATGACGGCGTACGCCGAGGCGCTGCGCGAGGTGTCCGCCGCCAGGGGCGAGATCCCGGCCCGCCGGGCCTACCCGGGCTACCTCTACAGCGACCTCGCATCCCTTTACGAACGCTGCGGGAGGATCAGGGGCCGCAAGGGGTCGGTGACCGTGCTGCCGGTGCTCACCATGCCGGCGGGTGACATCACCCATCCCGTCCCCGACCTCACCGGTTACATCACGGAGGGACAGATCGTGCTGTCCGCGGACCTGCACGCGGCCGGCGCGTATCCTCCCGTCGACCCGCTGGCCTCGCTGTCGCGTCTGATGCGCAAGGGAGCCGGACCGGGTCGGACCCGGGCGGACCATCCGGCCGTCGCCGCGCAGCTGATCGCCGCACTGGCCCGGTCACGACAGGTGCGCGAACTCGCCGACCTGATCGGACGGTCGGCACTGAGCCCGACCGACCTGCGCCACCTCGACCTCGAGGACGCCTTCCGGCACCGGTTCCTGACCCAGGCAGCGGACGAGAACCGGTCATTGAACGAGTCACTGGACCGGGCCTGGGACGCGCTGCTGACCCTGCCGCGCAGCCAGCTCGGCATGATCCCGGCGGACCAGCTCGACGCCCACACCCCGCTGCGGGACGAGGAGCCGACGTGACCGCGCACGGGCGCCGGGTGCCGCCGGGACGGGCCGGGCGACTGCGGCTGCGACGCAACCTCGCCACCGCGCTGCGCGGAGCAGACCTGCTGGAACGCAAGCTCCACCTGCTGCTGGACCGTGAGCGCACGGAGCGACGGGCCGCGGAGAATGCGGGTTCGGCGTGGCGGGAAGCGCTGGCCGACGCCGACACCTGGCTGGTGCGCGGAACGCTGCTCGGTGGCGAACGGGCGCTGGCCCAGGCGGTGCCCGCGGACAGAGCACGCGTCGACGTCGAGTGGGCCGCCCTGATGGGAGTGCGCCATCCCGCGGCCGCTGCCTGGACGGCCCCCGTCCGCTCCCCGGCGGAGCCGACACCGCCCAACACCGCGCTCGCGCAGGCCGAGACGGCCTACCGTGCCGCGGTCCGTGCCGCCGCGGAGTACGCCGCTCACCGAGCAGCCGCCGACCTGCTCGCGGCCGAAGGCGAGCGGACCCGGCAGCGGGTTCGCGCCCTGCGCCGACGCTGGATTCCCCGGCTGCAGCGCGAACTGGCCGCCCTGGAGACGGCGTTGGAGGAAGCCGAACACGAGGAAGCGGTACGGCGCCGTTGGGCCGCATCCCACGGGGCCCGGTGAGGGCGGCGCGAGACGCGTACGACGCCGGCGGGCCCACGACGGGGCCCGCCGCATACCGTCGGCCGTCGTCAGTTGCCGTGCTGGATCTCGATGTGCTTGGCCTCCGCCTTCTGGGCGCCCAGGCCGACGCTGACGGTGAGCATGCCGTCGGTGTAGTCGGCCTTGACGTCGTCCTCGTCGGCGCCGGGCGGCAGCGTCACGCTGCGGCTCATCGCGCCGTACCGGATCTCGCTGTGGTCCTTCGCGACGTCCTTCTCCGTGCGTTCGGCCTGGACGGTCAGCACCCCGTCACTGATGAAGACGTCGATGTCATCGGGGGTCAGGCCCGGAAGCTCCGCTCGCATGACATAGCGGTCGTCCTGCGTGAAGTCCTCGATGCGGACCGTGTACAGGTCACCCATCGTGGGCATCGCGAAGCGGGCGGGAAGGCTCTCGAACCAGTCCGGCATCTCCGGGAACGCGAACCTCTGCCTGCGTGTCAGTGTGGTCATCGCCGTACCTCCTCGGCTGTCTGCAGCCTGCCGACACTTCCAGTCCAGCGCGCACGGGCCCGTACCGCTGAGGCCGAACGGCCCATGCCGGGGTCCCTGAGGTCCCTTTCCTCCCGCGCCCGCACGGTCAGACTGGTGAAGGAAGGGACCACCACACTCGGCGGCGATCATCATGTCCGACGTCACCACCACCGACCTCTATGAAGTGACCATGGCCATGTCCTACCTCCAGGAGGACATGCAGGCCCCGGCCACCTTCAGTCTCTTCGTCCGCGACCTCCCGCCCGGCCGGGGCTTCCTGGTCGCAGCAGGTCTGGAGCCGGCCCTGGACTTCCTGGCCGACTACCGCGTGGAGCGGGAGGACGTCGAGGAGTTCGCGGCCGCACTGCACCGCCCCGTCGGGGACCTCGAACCGCTGCTCGGCCTCGCCTTCCGCGGCGAGGTGCGGGCCGTCCCGGAGGGCCGTGCGGTGTTCTCCGGAGAGCCGTTGCTGGAGGTGACCGCACCGCTGCCGCAGGCCCAGCTCGTCGAGACGTACCTGCTGAACCAGGTCTGTCACCAGACGGTGGTGGCGTCCAAGGCGGCCCGCTGCGTCCTGGCCGCCGCCGGTCGGCCCGTGGTGGACTTCTCGCTGCGCCGTACCCACGGCCGGGGGGCCGGCCGGCCGGCGCCCCGGCTGGGCGCCTTGGTGGGCTTCGCCGGCACCAGCAACGTCGCCGCCGCCACCGCCCTGGGCATCCCGGCCTCGGGCACCATGGCCCACTCGTACATCGAGGCGTTCCCCGGCGAGGAGGAGGCGTTCCGGGCCTTCGCACGCAGCCATCCCGGCCCGGTCACCTTCCTCGTCGACACCTACGACACCGACGAGGGCGTGCGGATCGCGGGCCGGGTCCTGAGTGACCTGGGGCGCGGCCCCGGCTGCGCGATCCGGCTGGACAGCGGAGACCTCGATGCCCTCTCGCGGCGGGCACGCGCCATTCTGGACGGGGCAGGACTGACGGACGTGCGGATCGTGGCCAGCGGCGGACTCGACGAGTACGGCGTCGCCCGGCTCGTTCGCGCGGGTGCTCCGATCGACGTGTACGCCGTGGGAACGCGCGTGGGCGTGGCCGCGGACGCCCCGTACCTGGACGCCGCGTACAAGCTCGTCGAGTACGACGGCCGCCCGGTGATGAAGTTGTCCTCGGCGAAGGTCACGGCCCCGGGCCGCAAGCAGGTCTTCCGGCGCGCCGGAATGCCGGATGTCATCGCCCTGTGGTGGGAGGACCCGCCCGACTCGTCACGGCCGCTCCTGCGCACGGTGATGCGCGACGGCCGTCGGACGGGGCCCCCGGACCGCTGGCAGGACGCCCGCGACCGGTTCCGCGAGGACATCACCGGGCTGCCCGGCCCGGCGCGCAGGATCTGCGACCCCGAACCGGTCCGGCCGGTTCAATCCCGAGCTCTGGAGGAGCTGACGGCCACGGTACGTGCGGACATCGAGGCACGGTTGCGGCCGGACCGCCTCGCCGCGGCCTCCGCAGCGGCCGCCAGCCGCCGCTCGGGGCAGCCTGCCGGGGCATCGTGAAGAGCCGGGCGGTGGGCCGACGGGGGACGAGTCGAGGACCAATGGCCCCTGGAGACCCGACCACGCCGGGTCTTCCATGAAAGCGGTGGCGCTGCTCCGCGTCGCCACCAGGAGGAGGCGAGCGAGATGTCCGCTCCCGCACCGACAGGGAAGAACGATCCGTCCGTGCCGAGTTCCGGCCCCGAAGCGACCGGCGCCTCGATGCGTGCCCGCGTCGGCGACGAGATCGTCGTACGCGGCACTGCAGCCGGGGTCGTGGCACGGGACGGCGAGATCGTGGCTCTCCACCATCCGGACGGGAGCCCGCCGTACGACGTGCGGTGGGCCGAGGACGGACGGGTGACCCTGTACTTCCCCGGTCCCGACTCCTACATCCGGCATCTGTCCGGAGTGCGGCATGTCGCGGCCCGTTGACCGCCGGCCGGTCGTGGTGGGTGTCGATCCCGATCCCACCCGGCGGACGGCCCTGGCCTGGGCGGCCGACGAGGCCGCCCGCCGCCGGCTGCCGCTGCGCCCCGTCCACGTCGAGGGCGTGCCGACCGGAGGCGTTCGCCGGGAGGTCCCGCCGTCCTGGGAGGAATGGAACGAATCACTGCACGCGGCCGGACAGCAGGTACTCGAACAAGCAGCCGACTTCGTCGCGGCCCGGCACCCACAGGTCGAGGTGGACACCGTACTCGCGGAGGGCGACCCCGTATGGGTGCTGCGTGAGCAGAGCCACGACGCCACGGCCGTCGTGCTCGGCTCGCGTCATCTGAGCCGCGCCCAGGAAGTGTTCGGCTCCGCCTCGATCGCCATTCCCGTCATGGCCCACGCCCGCTGCCCCGTGGTCGTCGTGCCCGAGCCCGAGCACACCACCCAGGACCCCGCGTACTACGTCGTCGGCGTCGACGGCAGCGAACACTCGGCCGCCGCGGTCGACTTCGCATTCGAACTGGCGGCACTGCGAGGCGCCGCACTACGGGCCTTGTACGTCTGGGAAGCAGGCCCGCTCAGGATCTTCGACGAGTACGCCCCCCAGCAGGAAGCCCGCCGGCTGCTGTCCGAAGTCATGGCCGGACGCCACGACCGCTACCCCGAGGTGGACCTGCATCACGAACTGGTCGTCGGACATCCCGTACAGGTGCTCACCGACGCCTCGGCACACGCACTGGGCCTGGTGGTCGGGACCCGCGGCCACGGAGGCTTCACCGGGATGCTGCTGGGCTCGGTCAGCCAGGGCGTACTGCACCACGCCCGCTGCCCCGTCATCGCCGTGCCGACCACACCGACGTGAGACCGACGCCACCACACCCCACCGAGAAGGGAAGCCACCGTGACCGCACAACCCTTGGCCGTGAACACCGTCTCCGGGCTGGTGGCGGAGGCGGCATCGGCACCCTCACTGGGTCCGGCTGCTGCCCGAGCCGGATGACGCGGCGCTGGATACCGAGGTGAGTATGCGGTGCGCGACTTCACCGTCGGCCGTCGGGGGCCGGAGCGGGACCGGGCGTCCTTGGAATGGAACCCGCACGTCGCGCCGCTGCGTGCGGGCGGCGACGGGCCCGCGTGGCGATGGTGCCACGGATCAGGTCACGACGGCTCGGGGCGCACGATCACGACCGGGCAGTCCGCGTGGTGCGACACGTGCTGGCTGACGGAACCGAGCAGGGCGCGGGTGAACCCACCCCTCCCACGACTGCCCACCACCAGGACCTCCGCTCCCTCCGCGGCCCGCAGCAGGACATCGGCGGCGTTGCCGTGCGCCACGTGAGTCCTGATCGATCCGGCCGCGTCCGCGCCCAGCACATCGGTGAGTTCTTGCTGCATCCGCTGCCGGGCGTCTTCCACGTCCACGTCCACGTCCACGGCGGGCGCCGACCAGCTGTACAAGCCCGGCAGTTCCCATGCGGCGACCGCGTCCACTGTGCCGCCCACGAGGCCTGCGTAGCGCACGGCCCACCGCAGGGCCGCGTACGAGGCCGTCGACCCGTCGACACCGACCACGACCCTCGGCCCGGAGACTTCCTTGTCCATCTCTCCCACCTCTCCGACGGTCCTCGACCGCCCGACCGGTCGCCCCTTCGTCTCCACACTGTGCGCGGCACGACGCCGCCGCGAGAGATACGCCCCCGGGCGCATGACGGACAGCACGGCGGTCGGCTTCCGTAACGCGCAGGCCACCCGGGCTCGACGCGTTCCCGGCCGCGCGCGAATGCCGCCGCGAGCGATCGGTCACACGGTCGCCGTGGCCCTTCGATGCCCCGCATGCGACGAGGTGCCGGGCCACGGGGTGGACGCCCTTCACCGGCAGGGTGAACCGCAGCGGTGGTGTCACACCGAACACCTCACTGCCTGTTCGATGCACTTGCCTGTTTGATCACGGCTGGAAGAGACTGGCGTCCATTCGCAGGGGAACGACGGGGGAACGAGCGATGACCTCGATGGGAACCGGCACGGTCCGGGGGGCGGACGGACCGCCGCCCCTCCCGGCCAGGGTCGGCCGGAACCGGCTGGTGGGTGCCGCGCTGATCATTGTGTCCCTGGCCGCCGCACTGACCTGCTGTCTCGTCTTCACCACCTGGCTGCCCACCGAACGCATGCTTTACCGGGACTACAAGGCGGCCGAGGCGTGCCCCGCCCGCACCGTGATACCGAGGTCGGAGGACTGCCTGCGGAAGGTCACCTTCACCGTCGAGGGCACCCGCAAGACCCGCAAGAACATGCGGGCGACCCTGCTCGGCCCGGAGCCCTTCCCCAGGATGGTCGTGCCGTTCGGCGACTCGGGACCCGTGCTGAGCGGGCTCCGGCGGGGGGACCGGGTCACCGGCACCGTGTGGCGCGGCAGCGTCGTGGTGGTCGCCGAGGGGGACGTCCGGCAGAGTTCCGCCGACGCGCCTCGGGACGAACCCCAGATGACGGCCGCCGTCGGCACGTTCGCGGGACTACTGGCGGCGCTGGCGCTCATGTTCGGCGCGATGCGTCTGGCCAGGCCGCGCGACCCCGGACTGTTCACCTGGCGCCCGTACGGCAAGTGGCTGCTCATAGTCACAGGGGTCACCTGTGCCGCCGTGGGTCTGTCCACCGTGTGGACAGGCCTCCCGTGGTCGCTCGTCCCCACGGTCTGCGGGACGGTCGTGGCGGGCACGGCCTGGTTCCTCCACCGGGACCTGCGGCAACGGGCCGGCCGGTAGAACAGCCATGACCCTTGCTCTTCCCCGGCCACGACCGGCCGTGGCGGGAGGACATGGGGCCGAAACGGTCGGCGGCGCCTGTCCGCATCGATAAGGCGTAGCGGCGAGAGCCCTCCACCGGATACACGGTCGGCGCGCTCTCGGGTGCCGCTCACGGCGACAGCGTCATCCGAGAGCGCTGCCTTGCCGACGTACCTGTGCCGCCCATGGCCCACGCGTGGCCCTGCGCATCTTGATGGCCTGGGCCTCTCCTACTGGACAGCGCTGAGTTCGGGTTGTGTTTCCGGTTGCCGCACCGATTCGGCCCTCGGTTCCCACAGTCTGGTGGTCCGCAGATAGCCGTGGATCACCGAGCTCATCGCCAGAAGGAGAAGCGGTCCGAACACCCACGGATGCTTGGCCATTTCCAACGGCAGATAGCGGTACGACACCAGGAGCGCAACGAAGACCACTGCGCCGTGGGCGACCAGCCGGATTCCTGACCGATCCCAGCCACGGTCGTACGAGCGCACAGCCGCCTCGATCGTGAGCGTGAATACCACGCCGGCGATGAGGTCCGCGCCGTAGTGGTAGCCGAAGCCCAGCGTCGCGACGAGCGTGGCCACCAGCCAGAACGTGCCGCCGTACCGCAGAATCCGTGGACCCTTGCGGGAATGAATGAAGATCGCGGTGGCCCACGCCGTGTGGAGGCTGGGCATGCAGTTGCGCGGGGTGATCCCGTCGTACGGCACGGGGTACGGGGTACCGATCGGCGGCGGTGTGTGCGGCCACAGGTTGGCCACCGCCCAGTGCACACCGCCGGTGCCGGAGGCGCCCGGGCCGTAGGCGAAGACCGGTCCGACCACCGGGAAGAGCATGTAGATGCCCGGCCCGAGGAGGCCGATCACCAGAAAGGTGCGGACCAAATGATGGCGCGGGAAGCGGCGTTCGATCCTCACGTTCCGCAGCTGGTACAGCGCGACGACGATCGCGGCCACCGCAAGCTGGGCGTAGACCCAGTCGAGAAGATGGGTGCCGATCGGGGCGCTGTCCTTGACTATCCGGCCTGCCAGCCATGACGGGTTGCCCAGGGCGTGATCGGCGGTCGCCACGTACGGATCGAGCACCATGGGGCGGGTCTTCGACGTGATGAGCAGCCAGGTGTCACCGGTCTTGCGGCCGGCCACCAGCAGCAGGCCCAGCCCGACGCCCTTCAGCAGCAGGACACGTTCCCGGCCGGTGCGACGCGTGACAGCGATGACGGCACAGCCCAGCATCACCCACAACGCGCCGTTGCCGAAGAAGTGGCCGTCCTCGGTCTTGGCGTCGACCGCCCACCGCACCAGTACGAAGACGACGTCGATGCCGATCGCGACACCGGCCGCGATGAACCGTTGCCGCCAGGTGAGCACCACCATCATCAACGCCATGCCGGCGTACAGCGGCCCCGGCTTGGGGGCCAGTACGACCTCTTCCACCTGGTTGGTCATCGGTCCCGGCACGCCGGCGCAGCGACGCGCGACGACCTCCAGCGCGACGAGGAGTCCCAAGGCCGCCACACCCGCCGTCGCCCACAGCATCGCCCGCGGTCGACGCCATGCGGCGAACGTGATCTTGCCGTCTATTCGCGAGAACAACCGCGACACTATAGGAATCAATTGTTTGGCCGATTTGTTAGTTGTTAGCTGAATATGTCACTTCGTGCTGAATAGCGTGGTTTTCTGGCAGGAGACGGGCGATGAGGGCGCTCGTCGAGAGCCGATCATGCCATCGAAGCGGTTTCGTGTCGGTCGCCGGGCTGGTAATGGACGGCACTATGGCCGAGGCCGTCAGTCCGGGCGAGCGCTTCGGAGCTTGCCTGCGACCGTTGGTATCCGGCGGCCGAGGACCCGCCCGAACTCGGCGACGAACCCGCGGCGAAGCCGCGCCGCGTTCCGGATCTCGAAACCTGCGGCTCCGGGTTTTCGTGCAGTGCCGCGATCCGCCACAGGGCGAATGTCACATGGTCCTGCTCGATGCGGGGAACCACGTCGGCCGGGGCGGTGATCTCGGCCGGTGTGGTGGGCGGTTGTGCGTCGGGGTGCGGTGGGGGCTCGATGCCCTCTCCTGTGCTCGAGGGGCGGCGTACGGCCTGCTCCACTGTCATCTCTTCGAGCACTTCGCGCAGTGCCTGGCCCGGTGTGCGCGCCAGGAGCCGGTCCCACTGCGCCGCGCCTCGAGTGGCTACTTCGTGCGCAGCACGAGAGCGTAGCGGGTGTTGTCCCCGTACACGCCCGGCTCGTCCCCGCGGATGCCGAACCGTTTCTGGAAACGGGCCACAGCCTGCCGGACCTGCGTGCCGAATCGGCCGTCGATCACACCGCCGTCGTAGAGATGCGGGATCTGGAGCAGACGTACCTGCAACTCGTACACCCCATGCCCGCTGTCGCCCTGACGCAGTGTCCCGGTGCCCGGGATCTCGGGGAGCGCGGTATCGCCGGGCTGGGGCTGTTCGGTTCGCCCGAGGGACGCGGGCGGCGCCGTCGGCGCGGAACGCTCGTTCGTGAGCAGCGAAGAGGCAAGGATCAGCCCGCTCACGGCACCCAGCCCGAAGATCCCGGCGATCCCCATGTGCCGCCGGTCCGTGAATCGCCGACGATGCCCGGAGCTTTCCCCGGGTGCGGCCGGCCGGGCGGATTCCGGGGGCGGCGGCGTCTCGTGCGGTGGGGCGACGAGCGGCGGCGTGCGCGGAGCAGGTC
>NZ_JBHYKH010000190.1:0-3647 GCF_042741275.1 Streptomyces sp. NPDC058964 | reverse complement strand
GAGCGCCGAGCAGCACCTCGCGGGCCTGTCCGCAGGCCTCCCTCCGAAGGCGAGTCGGCTGCGGGACGCACGCTCGCCCGCGGGGGCTCCGGGACCGGCCGGGCTGCCGACGCCCTGGGCTGCGCGGGGACCGCGCCGCCTGTCACGGTCTGCTCTCCCGCCTCTCGTCGCACGCCGCGCGACCACAGCGGCTGCACCCTGGCGTCGCGCGGAGCCCGGCGCACGCGTTCCGTGCGCAATGGATCCACGACGACCGGCGGAACGCCTTGTGGCGGGGCGGGAACCAGACCTGCGGGCCAAGGCCCCCTCCGCTGTGTCCGCGGGTCCACGGGCCGGGGCACCGGGTGGGACGAGGGAGCACCGGCAGGTTCCGCGCGGTTGCCGCCCGCGCCCGATGCGCCGTGGTTGTCGAGGGATAGCGGCGGACTCGCTGTCCCCTGGCTCGCGCCCGCCAGGTGAAGCTCGGCGCGCGCTGCGTCAAGGGCGTCCAGGATCGCCTGGAAGGAGTCCTGGATTTCTTGTGCGGCGTCACGCTCCGAAGCGAGGGACGGCAGTGGTTCAAGGCCGTCGCAGTCCATCGGCGTTCCTCCTCCACCCACGTCCGTGGGACACCCGTTTCCTTGTGTCCAGCGATACGTAGTCGGTCCGAAGTTGTCTCAATCCGCTGGAGCGGCCCATCGAAGCCCCCGACGTGGACGGCTCGCTCGCGCGACAGCATCGTGGTCGGTACCGAGGCGGGCGCCACCCTCATCGACGAGCGCCGAAATGACGGTGCGTCAGGGACCCGCACGGGTCGATGGAAAACGGGTGCCCGCGCAACGACGGTACGCCCAGCCGTTCGGCGCCACCGACACTCGGCAGCGGGATGTGCTCCCCGTTCCCCGCCCGCTGGTGGATCACCGATGGCACGGGGAAGCGGGACCAGGTCGCCTTCACCACTCACGGCTTCGCACCGCGTTGACGCCCGCGGCCCGGACAGTCGTCGCCGCCCTCCGCCGAACACCGGCCGGGCGAAGTCGTCGCGCGGCACCAGGAGGTCCTCCCGGGCCGGGCCTTCGCCGCCGTCCCGGCCTCAGACCTCCTCCTCCATGCGGATCGCGCTCCGCAGATCGGCGTGCGCCCTGCGCCCCTCGCCCGGGCGTTCTTCGTGTTCTTCGTGTTCTTCGAGCAGAGCGGCCGCGATGCAGTCGAGCTTGCGCTGGATGGCGTGCTCCGCGCGGCGCTCCGAGTTCTTCAGCAGGGCCAGCAGCAGCAGGTTGACGCTGGTCATGACATCGCCGACCAGCAGCTGCCAGGTCAGCGGGAGACCGGCCGCGTGAACCGCGACGAAGGCGGCGACCAGGACCAGGCAGAAGCAGTAGAACACCCAGGAGCTGGTGAAGTTCGAGCCCGCTTCCGCCAGGCGCTCGAACCAGCCCCTGCCGTTCCGGCTCCGCTCGGCGGGATGCGTCACGGACATGAGTCCCTCGCCTCCCAGGGCGGGCGGGCCACCCTGCTCGTAGGACCACTGGTCATCAGGGAACTTGTGCCGGGTACCCCTGGGGGGCGCCGGGCACACGAACCCTGCGAGCCGGGCCGCCCGGCCACCCGGCCTGCGCGCGTTTGCAGGGGCGGCCACTGGGAACCCGGTCGTGGTCACCCGTACGCAGGAGGCAGAAGGAAGATGAGCACCGTGACCGCGCGGACCACCGTTGCGAAACCGGAGTTGCGCCCACCCGAGACCGGCTGGGCGAAGGCGCGCGAGCTGCGCGGCAAGCACGTGCGGACGTGTGTGCCCGCCATGGAGGACGAGAGCGCCCCGCCCAGGGCGCGTGTCGGCGCGGAGTGGAACATCATCAGGGGCGACGACTGAACGAGCCCGACGACTGCACGAGGCGACTGCACGAACCGAGGGCCGCAACGGCGAGCGCAAGAGCCGTCTGCCGGCCCTTTCGTCGTGCGCGGCGCCTGCGCCTGCCACGCGTTGGCCTCACCGACCGTCGCCGGACCGTGGTCCATGATTCGGTTCGGGCAGGTGATAGACGTGAAAGGCCCGCCCGATGACGGGCTGCGCCACATTGCGCACCTTCACACCGCCGTCGGTCATGCCGTGTTCCCTGCCCGAGTGCGCGTGTCCGTGGACCGCGAGGTCGGCGCCGACGGCGTCGATGGCTTCGGCGAGCAGGTAGCTGCCGAGGAAGGGGTAGATCTCCAGGGGCTCCCCGGCGAGGGTGTCCGGCACGGGTGCGAAGTGGGTGAGAGCGATCCGTACTTCGCACTCGCTCCGTCGCAGCTCCTCCAGGGCCGCCCGGAGGGTGTCCGCGCAGCGGCGGGAGTATCCGACGAACTCCTTCATGACCGGCTCGCCGAATTCGCCGGCACAGCGGCCCGCGAACCCACCGCCGAATCCCTTGGTACCGGCGACCCCGATGCGACGGCCGTCGCCGGTCACGACGGTCGCCTGACCTTCCAGGACCCGGACACCGGCGTCCCGCAGGATGGCCGCGACCTCCTCCGGCCGTTCGGCGTGGTGGTCGTGGTTCCCCAGGACCGCGACGACGGGCACCGCCAGGTCCTTGATCTCCCCGGCGACCACACGCGCCTCCTCGGGCGTGCCGTGGCGGGTGAGGTCACCGGCCAGCAGCAGGATGTCCGCGCAGTCGGGCAGCGTCTCGAACGCGGGGCGGAGCGAGCCTCGGCTCTCGGCACCCATGTGGATGTCCCCGACGGCCGCGACCCTGGTCACGCGAGTTCCTCCACGCTGTCGGGCGGGGCGGTGCCGGCGACGACGATGTCGCAGTGCACCCGCAGGTCCGCCAGCTCCTCGTGGGCGAGGCGAAGGATGTCGTCCCGGCACCGCGCGGACGGCACCGTGCCCGACAGCAGGACCGTCTCGCCCCGTATCTCGGCCCGTACCCCCAGCTCTCCGCCGGGATGCCCTCCGGCCAGGCGT
The DNA here is from genome assembly GCF_042741275.1 of Streptomyces sp. NPDC058964. Lineage (NCBI taxonomy): Bacteria > Bacillati > Actinomycetota > Actinomycetes > Kitasatosporales > Streptomycetaceae > Streptomyces > Streptomyces sp. NPDC058964. The sequence continues at coordinate 715 of NZ_JBHYKH010000190.1, read as the reverse complement.
TGTGCCAGGTGGGCAAGGCGATATTCCAGGCTCGCGGAACTCATGAGCACTCCTTCGCCGGGTCGATGACGTTCAGACGCTCGAGGAGGAAGAGGAACGCGGCCGGCATGGGTTCCTCCCCGCACAAACGCCGTACGTCCGCCCAGTCGACCTTCTCCCGCAGCGCACGGGCCACGGGCAGAACGGCCCCGAAGTCGCAGTAGTGCTCGGAGAAGGCGGTCAGCAGGCTCACCATCAGATCGGTGGGCGCCAGCACCGGCATGCGCACCGAGTCCACGGGGATCTCCTGCGCCCGGTGCAGCAGGTCCTCGCCGACGGGACGGTGGGACAGTTCGAAGATGATGTCGATGTCCTGGCCGAAACACGTGGCCTTGAGCAGCCAGTCCTCCGGCGGTACGCGCACGGTCAGGCCTGCATCGCGCAGCGTGGCCGCCACCGCTTCGGCGTCGTCCGGGACGACACAGAAGTCGGCGTCGTGCTGCAGGTTCACGTACCCGCCGTGCGCGTAGGCCGCGACGCTGCCGGCCAGCGCGAAGGCGTGCCCCTTGCGTTTCAGCAGGGCACCCACCTGTTTCGTCGCCTCGAGGATCGCCTGGCTGCGTTCGGAAGGCAGAACCTGTTCTCGCGAGGCCGGGCCGTCCGGCGGCGCAAGGTCCGGGCTCTCTCCGGCCAGCCGCGGGGGGGGGGTGGGGGGGCGCGGCGCCGGGCGCGCGGG
>NZ_JBHYKH010000189.1:0-15666 GCF_042741275.1 Streptomyces sp. NPDC058964 | reverse complement strand
CTCTTTCTGTTGCTGGCCTGGTTTGTGGTCTCCTTCCTCCTCCCTTTGTTGGTGCGCGTCCGTTGCTCCCGCCCGGGGCTCGGGTACGTGGGCGGTGGCGGTGGGCTCCGGCTCGGAGGACGGAGAGGGGACCGGCGCGGGGGCCGAGGTCGGCTCCTGGTCCTGCGAAGGAACCTGCTCCGCACCCTCTGCCGTGGCCGTACGACCCTTGCGTGACCGGCCGAATGCGTTCCGCAGGAGAGTGAGAATGCCCATGTGCGCAACCCTTCGCGTGAGTTGTTCCCGTCGATCCCTGGCCAGGACGGACACGTAAGGTTAGCGGCCCCGAGTTGCGATCTTGGGGAGGGGCGATATCAGTGCGGTGACGCTATCGCCCTGGCCGCCGCCACCTCCTGGCGCAGCGGTTCGAGGACGCTTCCGGCGGGGCCCGTGAGATCCGTCCGGACCTCGACGAGGGTCTCCGAGCGGCGTACGCCGTCCGACAGCTCTCTCAGCTGCAGGGCGACCTGGGCGATCTCGGCCCGGGCCGGGGGCGGTGCGCCGTGGCGTACCCGGACCCGGGCCGCCGTCGTCGCGTCGACGATGCGTTCCACGGCGACGACCAGGGGCCACCACGCGGCGGCGCGGCGGCCGGTGGGCGGGGGCTCGGTCAGGGCGCGCTGGAACTCCGTGCGGACGACCGAGAGGTCGCGGTAGAGACGGCGGCGCATACGGGCGCGGGCCGCCGGTTCCGTACCGTCGCCGAAGGCCGACTCCACGTAGCGCGCGGTGTCGGCGACGGCGTCCGCGAGACGGTCGCCGACCCGGGTGTGCCAGCTCTCCGGCCAGAGCAGATAGCCGGCGACCAGGGCGATGGCGCAGCCCAGCAGCGAGTCCGTCAGACGGGGCAGCAGGAGCGCCGTTCCCTGGTGGTTCAGGTTGTCCGACAGGAGCAGGATCACCGGGGTGATCGCGGCGGTCTGGTAGCCGTAGCCGCGTGGGGTGAGCGCCGGGATCAGCGGCGCCAGGACCATCATCACCGGTACGTCCCACCAGCCCCTCGGCACCTCCGCGAGGACCGCGGCCGCCACCACCAGCCCGGCCACCGTGCCCAGTGCGCGCAGCAGCGCCCGGGAGAAGACCGAGCCGAAGTCGGGCTTGAGGACGAAGGTGATGGTGAGGGCCACCCAGTAGGAGCGGGCAACCGGGACGATCGAGACCAGGACCTGGGCGAGTCCGATGCACAGGGCCAGACGCAGGCCGTAGCGCCAGGAGTTGGCGGACAGGGTGACGTTGCGCGCGGCGCGGGCGGTGCGGATGCTCAGGGCGGCCGGACGCCCCAGGCGGTCGTCGATGCCGCGCGGGTCCACGTCGGGGGCGGCGACGACCTCGGCCGCGTGCCGCAGGGCGTGGTCGACGGCGCGGGTCGTCTCGGTGGTCGGGGCGGGGAGATCCAGCGCTGGCGGGCCGTCGTAGCCGGTCTCCACCGCCCGGGCGAGATGGCGGACCGCCTCCGGGACCTGCGGGGCGAGCGGACCGCCCGCGAGGCGGACGGCGGGTGCGGCCTCGACGACCGGGGTGATCGCGTTCAACTGGGCGAGCAGTCGGGTCAGTTCGGGGCTGCGGCCGTGGTGCCGGGCGCGGCGGGCGAGGATGAGGTCGTACGACTGGTTCAGGGACTGGGTGACGACACGCCTTGCCTCGTCGTACTCCCCCGGTCCCGCCGTGCCGCAGGCGGTCAGCAGGTCGGCCACGGTCCGGTAGGTGTCCGCGACCGCGGCCCGCTCCGGCACCCCGGACCGCAGCGGCCAGGCGAGCAGGGCGAGGAGGAGGACGAGCAGGCCGCCGGCGGTCATCAGGGCCGGGGTGAGCCACCAGGCGCCGGGGAGCGGAAGTCCCGCGCCGATCACGGCGTTGAGCAGGAGCAGCAGTCCGGACACGGAGGCCACCGCGCCGATCGTCGAGATCATCCCGGAGACCAGCGCGACGCCCGTGACGACGGCGACCGTCAGCCAGCCCTGCCCGTAGACGAGCGCGCCCAGGGTGACGCCGACGGCGCCGAAGAGCTGGGGGACCGCGATGTTGAGGATCCGCATGCGGTAGGCGTCGGCGGTGTCACCGATGACGCCGGACAGCGCGCCCATGGAGGCGAGTGCGCCGTAGGCGGGCTGTCCGGCCGCGAGACCGATGGCGAGGGGCAGTGCCATGGCGACGGCGGCTCGGGCCATGGCGGGCCAGTTGAGGGGCGCCCGCTGGGGTTGGAGGTTCCGGACCAGCCAGTCGGGAGGAGTGAGGCCGATGGGGAACTCGCGGGACATGCGCCCATTATCACCGCTTCACCGTGCCGGGATTCGGGTCATTTCCGCTGGTGGAGCGTGATGTCGACAAGCAGCGCACGGTGGTCGGTGCGGGCGAGGCGCAGGAACCGGGCGTCGTTCGCGGAGAAGTCCCGGGACACCAGGACGTGGTCGATCTGGGCGCCGATCACCGCGGAGGTCCGGGCGGGCCAGCTGGGGGTGCGGTCGTGCCCGGCGAGGCGGGCCGCGTCGTACAGGCCCGTGTCGAGGATGCCGCGGAAGGCGGCGTGGTCCTGGGAGGCGTTGAAGTCGCCGGCCAGGATGGTCGGGACGTCGTCGCCGGCCCGGGCGAAGTCGCGCAGCAGGCCCAGTTCGCGGCGCCAGAGGCCGAGTTGACCGGGCAGCGGGGGCATGGGATGGGCGAGCTGGACGCGGACCTCGTGTCCGCGTACGTCGGCGACGGCGCCGGGCATGCCCATGGTGCCGGGGACTCCGGCGGTGCCGTGGAGCGGGAAGCGGCTCAGGACGAGCGAGCCCTCGGAGCCGCCCGCCTCGACCGCCTGCCGGTGCGGGAAGGCGCTCCCGAAGTCCCGCTCCAGGGTGGCCCGGCAGGTGTACTCGCACTCCTCCACGAACACCAGGTCGGGACGCAGCCGCCGGATCTCGGGGACGAGGGAGCCGGTCCCGCGGCCGAACTCGACGTTCGAGGTCAGCACCCGAAGCCGGGCCAGGGGCGCGCCGACGGGTTCCGCGGTCCTGCCGTACGGTTCGGCGAACCACGCCAGCAGCCCGAGGACGGCCACCCCCCACACCAGGCCGGGCCACCAGCGGGCCAGGAGCGCGCACAGCAGCGCCGCGACCGTGGGGACCAGCAGCCAGGGCAGGAAGGCCAGCAGCTGCGGTACGGGCGTGACGCCGTCGGTGCCGGCCGCACGGCAGCCGACGACCGCGCTCACACCGGCGAGGAGCAGTGCCGCACACCAGGCGCCGAGTCTTCGTCCGGCCCGCCGCGGGCTATCGGCCCTCGGCTCCCCGTTCGGCTCGAACGGTCTCGTTCCCGAACCCCGGACGGGCTGGTAGGTCACGCGTCCGAGCGTACAGAATCCGGACGTACCGGGTCAGCCATACCGTCAGCGCCACCGCCAGACCCAGTCCCACCAGCAGCCAGGAGACCGTGCGCAGGGTGGCGGTGAGGGCGTCGTAGACGGCGCCCACGGCCGAGTGGGGGACGTCGGCGGGCAGGTCGGCGAGGGTGAGGCGGCGGCCGACGGCCAGGGCCGCGCCGAGCAGGGCGCCGCCCAGGGCCGTGCCGAGCGCGACGGCGACGACCGCCCGGCGCCGGTGGACGGCGAGGGCGATCCCGGCGCCGGCCAGGACGACGGCCGCGACGGGAAGCCAGAAGCCGGCGACTTCGAGCACGTGGAAACCCTTCCGTAGGGGGCCCAGCCGGCCCGCGGGGAGCACGGCGACCGCGGTGTGCGCGACCGGGATGCGCGCCGCCAGCGGCACGTGGTCGTGGGCGAGTTGCCGTTTGACCTGTGCGGTGACGGGGGCGAGGTCGACGGTCACGGCGTCCTCGAGCTCGTCGTCCTCCGAGCGGAGCGCGCGCAGGATGGCGTCGTGCGTGGCCCGGTTGCCCGCGTTCCAGGCCAGGCGGAAGGCCGCGGTCTGGGTGAAGGAGCGCACCGCGTCGTGCACGAAGGGGCCGACCGTGCCGCGCATCGGGCGGACGTCGAACCGGTCGTCGACCTCGCGCATGATCCCGGCGCCGACGGTGTCGGCGACGGCGTTGCACACGTCCGGGTCGCTGGCGAGCGGCGCCATCGCCGTGACGTACCCGTCGGTGTCGGTGAGCCCGTAAGCCGCCCAGGCCGCCAGTGCGCCGAACGGCACGAGCAGGCAGGAGAGGGTGATCAGCGCCGCCGACAGGGCGCTCCTGAGACGTGGGGGCACGCTTTCAGGCAAGGGCCTGGGGGCCGGGTGCGCGAGCGGTGTGACTGCATTCGGGGTATTCCCCGGCGTTCCAAGGCACTTCGCGGCATGCGGCGCACCGGGTCGGGGCCGAACGGGCGTCGCTCCGACCGGCCCCCGGACGGAGCGGGGATCACGCGCTCCGGTGGAGGGTTGACCCGGACGGGTGTTTCCTGGAACCGGAACGTCTCCGACCGGACCGGGGCGGACACCGACCGGGGCGGGAGGGAGTGGTGAGGTGGGAACAGGGGAGCACGCGGACCCCGGCCGTCGGGCCGGGGTCCACGTGCCGTCTTCCGGGTCAGCGGATCCGGTGTCCCGCCGCGTCCTCGTGCGTGTAGTAGCGGTAGAACAGCGTGCAGAACACGGCCACGCCGATTGCCACGCCCAGCACCGCCGAGGCCAGCACGCCGTGCCCGCGGCCGCTCAGGCTGTAGAGGAAGCCGACCGCGATGGCCCAGAAGGCGCCCCACAGCACCGCGTGCACTTCGCGGGGCAGACGCGGGGCGAGGGCCTGGAGGCCCATGTACAGGGCGATGAACACGATCGTCGTCACGAAGCCGAAGAGCACGTTCCAGCCGGTGATCGGTCCGCCGTAGCGGGTGTTGGCCGCGGCCCAGTACCCGTAGACGAGTCCCAGTGCCACGGGCACCGCCCACCTGGCGGTCGCGTGGGTCCGCTCGCTGAACACGTCGGGCGTGCCGCCGCGCCGGGCCGCGGGTGCCGCATGAGCCATGAGAGCACTCCTCTCTCCTCGCCCCCGCCTTCCAGAGCACACCTGGGGAGGGCGCCTGGCAAGTCGACCGGATGCGGCCTGTCCGCTCCCGTGTTTGGCTGAGGTGCGTGACCGAGGACGAGGACCTGCGGCATCAGCAGTTGCTGCGGATCCGCGGCTGGAGCGTCGCCTGGGTGGCGCCGTTGCTGATGCTCATCGGGATCGCGGTGATCGACTTCAACACCACCGAGCGGTTCCGGATCATCTCCTGGATCGTTCTGGTGCCCGGCATCGCCGCCGCGATCTGCGGGGTGTGGACCACGGCATTCTTCGCGCTGGTCTCGGCCGTCGGCTATTTCGTGCTGGACAGCGCCTGGCCGGACGAGTACCAGGCGGGCCTGCCCGACTTCATCCTGGTCGCCCTCGGTGGTCTCCTGGCCACGCTGGCCTGCGCGGTCCGGGTGCGCGGAGAGCGGCGCATGCTGCGCATGCGGGACATCGTCGACACCACCCGCCGTACCGTGTTGCGCCCGCTGCCGCCGGGCTGGGCGGGCATCGAGCACGCGGAGGCCTATCTGGCCGCCGACACCGACGCCCGTGTCGGCGGCGACTTCTACGACATCCAGCCCGGCCCGTACGGCACCCGCGTCCTGGTGGGAGACGTGCAGGGCAAGGGCCTGGGCGCGGTGGAGGCCGCGGCCGCGCTGCTCGGCACCTTCCGGGAGGCCGGGTACCACGAACCGGACCTCGCGACGGTCGCCGCCCGCCTGGAGACCCGTATGCTGCGCCACCGCTTCCACACCACGGCCCTCGGCCGCGACGACGGCGACCGCTTCGCCACCGCCGTGCTGCTCGGCTTCTCGGACCTCGAAGCAGGCACGGTGGAGGTCGTCAACTTCGGCCACGACCCCCCGCTCGCGGTCGGCCCCGGCGGAGTGCGCCGGCTGCCACCGGGCGACCGACTCCCGCTCGGTCTGGCCGAGCTCGCTCCCGGTGCCGGTCCGCCGTCCCCGGTCCGGGTGCCGCTCGACCCCGGTGAGACGCTGCTGCTCACCACGGACGGCGTGACCGAGGCCCGGGACGGCCACGGGGCGTTCTACGGGCTCGTCGAGCAGGTCGCCCGTACCGTCGCCGCCGACCCGGGCGTCGCCGAGCCGGGGCGGCTGGTCGCCCATGTCCGCGAGGACGTCCTGCGCCACAGCGGTGGCGTCCTGGACGACGACACCACGATCTTCGCGGTCCGGCGTCCCCAAGGGGCCGCGTTGGAGGGAGGTTTGTGCTCCTGACACCCACCTTTGCAGCCGCAGCGGTTACGGTGCTGCCCTGACCGATCACGGGATCGACGACTGCGGGACCGACGACAGGGGGGACGATGCCCGGAACCGTGCTGCTGCTCGCGGCCTCGCCGATGGGCCGGGGGCAACTGGTGGACGCGGCCTCCGTGCTCCCCGTCCTGGCGGCCGTCGCTCCCGCCGTGCTGTCCGGCACGGACACCGCCAACGTGGTCGAACTCGCCGATCCCCTGGAGCCGCAGGCCGTCCTCACCCGGCTGCGGGCCGCCGCGGCGGCCCCCGGCCCGCTGACCGTCTTCGTCACCGGTCAGCTCCAGCTCGACCGGCGCCAGCGTCTGCCCCATCTCGCGCTGGCCCGCACCACCCCGGCGACCGTCCGCTACACGGCGTTCCCCTGGCACTGGATCAAGGAGGAGCTGCGGCTGCGGCCGAGCGGCGCGACGACGCTGCTGCTCGACCTGCACGCCGACGCCGAGACCTGGGAGCACCTGGCCGCCGACCCGCTCGACTCGGGTCGCAACAACGCCGTTTACGGTCGCATCGCCCCGCCGCCGCGGCGCGGCCTCGCCCGGCCGTCGTACATGAAGGCGGTGGCGACGATCCTGCGCAGCGGGCACCGGCCGCCGCTGGAGCAGCTGCACCAGCAGGTGCTCGCCCGGCTGGCGGCGGAGACCGCCACGAACGTCCTGCTGAGCACCACGACACCGGGCGGTGGTGACCCGCACGCGGCGATCGCCGCGGCCGTCGAGGGCGGGCGGCACGCGGAGGCGGACGGGCTCGCGGCGCGGTGGGAGCAGGCGGCGGTGCGGGCGCACGGGCCGGGTTCCGAGGAAGCGCTGCACTGGGCCGAGGTCCGGGCGGATCTCGCGATGTTCGCGGGGGACCCGGTGCGCAGCTGCCGTGCCTGGCTGACGGTCGCCCTCGCCCGGCTGGCCGCCGGGCAGGCGGCGGACGCGCCCGCCGTGGAGTCGGCCGCGGACCGGGCCCACCACCAGTGGGGGTGCATCAAGGACACGGCGCGGGCCCGTGAACTCGGGCCCGCGCTCGCGGAGTTGAGGCTCAGGGTGCCGGGGCGCAAGGAGGGTGCGCTGGACCATGTCCAGCAGCACCTGCGTCAGCTCCAGACCCAGTAGCGGCCTCAGTTGGTGAACGTGAAGTACTTCCAGGGGCCGTACGTCGTGGAGTTCACCGTGTCGCCCGAGGTGCCGTTGATGTAGTCGGAGCGCATCCGGAAGCGCCAGCCGACGTCCTCGCCGTGGTTGCCGGTCACCTGCACCTTGGAGGTGCCGTCGGAGCCGAGCTTGAAGTACTGCGAGTCACCGGGGTACCAGGTGCCCTGGTAGTACACCTGGAAGTCGAAGCGCTGCTGACGGCCGGGGAAGTACGGCATCTTGGTCGTGAACAGCGGGTTCTTGGACTTGTGGAAGAAGTAGTAGGTGTGGCCCCACGTGCTCCTCGACTTGTAGTGGCCGCTGACCGACGTGGACACGCTCACCTTGGCGCCGACCGTGCTGTTCGCGGACCGCGCCTCGTAGCGGGCGTCGCCCGCGAACTTCGCGGTGACCTTGGTGTCCCGCTTCAGGTCGAGGGTGACCGACAGGTCGCCGTGGGAGTTGACCGTGCCCTTCTTCACCAGCTTGTTGGGCTTGTCCGAGCCGAACGGGTCGGCCCAGATCTCCACCGTGCGGTTCTTGTAGGTCGTCCCCAGGTGGGCCGTGAACTTCACGTCCTTGCCGTAGGAGTACACCTTGCCGTTGTTGTTGAGCGTCAGCGTCGGCCTGGCACGGGAGACGTCGACGGTGTCCGTGCCGGAGCCGGCCGCGTGGTCGGCGTCGCCGGCGTACTTCACCGTGTACTTGACCTTGCCGCCGGCCGGGGGCGTGTCCGTGAAGGAGTAGGTGCCGTCGGCCTTGGTGGTCACCGGGGCCAGGGACTTGCCGTTCGGGGAGTCCAGGTCGGTACGGGTGACGGTCAGACCGGTGCCGGCGGGGAGGGCGATGGCCGAGGTGACCTTGCCGGTGACCGTGAGCTTCTTGGCGCGCGGGGCCGACGACGGGGCGTTCACCGTGACGGCGGTCGCCGCCTTGGTGGGCGCGTCGAAGTAGCGCAGGGAGTAGACGCCCTCGCTGTTGGAGGTCACCGCGAACAGGCGGGAGGCGTCCGGCGTCCAGGCCAGACCGGAGTCGGCGAGCAGGTCGGAGCCGCTGGTGCGGCCGGTGTTGGGGAAGTCGTACTGGCGGACCGAGGTCGTCGCGCCGGGCCGGTACACGTACACGTCCGGCTCGTAGGAGCCGGAGATGCCGGCCGCGACCGTGCCGTTCGGTGAGATGGCCACCGAGTTGGGGTAGGCGTCGCTGGCGTACTGGCCGTCCGCCGTGAGGTCGGAGGTCTTGAACACCTGGTGGTGGTACGGGGCGCCGCTCGCCACCACCACGTCCTTGCCGTCGGGCGTGACCTGGAGGTCGCCGAGCGTGCTGCCCGCGTCCGAGGTGTAGGCGAGCCGCTTGGCGGTGCCCGAGGAGACGTCGTACGAGGCCAGGTAGACCGGACTCTGCCCGATCGCGCCCGCCACCAGGGTGTCGGAGCCCGGGGCCGCGTCCAGCATCGGTGCCTGGTACCAGAAGGTGCCCTCCTGGCCGAGGGTGACCTCGTGCTGCTCGCTCGTCAGGTCGATCGAGCCGATGTTGCCCTCGCCGGCCGCGCCGTAGCCGAACCACAGCTTGCCGTCGGCCAGGGCGACGCTGGTCGGGGCGTCGCCGACCGCGTAACGGGCGGACTCGGTGTCGGTCGCCGTGTCCAGGGCGACGACCGCGTCCGCGCCCTGCACGGCCGCGTACAGCGTGCCGGAGTCGGCGGACAGTTCCAGACCGGTCACGGCGGGCAGGCCGGTGACCTGCTTGACGACGGTCCCGGAGTAGTCGGTGACGACGATCTTGCCGTTGCCCGGGTCACTGACGAAGACGCGCTGGTGGACGCCGTCCACCACGATGTCGCCGGTCGACTTCACCGGCAGGACCTTGCTGGAGTCGGCCGACGCCGGCGTGGCGGCGAGCGCCGCCGAGCTGAAGAGGACCGCCAGGGTGGTGGCGGCCGTGAGGGTGCGCATACGCACGCTGATTCGAACCCCCTGGGTCGAATGAGGAAAAGGGCGCCACGGAACACGGCCGGCATGTGTGTGCCCGGTGAGCCGTGTGTGGCGGACGTGCAAAGACTAGGTGCTGAACGCTAGGTCATGCCACTGACAAAAAGGCGAGCGCCCCCGACACGAGCGTCCGCACACCCGGTGCCACGGTGCCCAGGTCCGGCGCGAAGTGCGGGCTGTGGTTGCTGGGCACCGCCTGGAGCTTCTCCGCGAGGCCGTCGCCGGACGCCCGGTCCCACACCTGGGCCGGAGTGGTCGTCACGAACCAGTAGGAGTACGGGGCCGAGCCCACCGCCAGCTGGGAGAAGTCCTCGCTGCCCATCGCCGGGCCGGGATCGAAGACGGTCCCGGCGCCGAAGACCTCGCCGTGCACCTCGGCCACCCGGCGGTCGGTGCCGGCGTCGTTGACCGTCACCGGGAAGGTGTTGCCGACCGTCACCTCGGGCTCGCGCGGGCAGCCGGCGGCCAGGCACTCGCCCCGCGTGATGCGCCGGATCGCGGCTAGCATCCGCTCGCGCACCTCGGCGGACTGGGTGCGCAGGTTCAGGGCGATACGCGCCTCGGTGGGGATGATGTTGTGCCGGGTGCCGGCCTCGATGCGGCCGACGGTCAGGACGGCGGACTCACGGGCGGCGAGCTCACGGGAGACGACGGTCTGCAGCCTGGTGACCAGGTACGCGGCCGTCACCACCGGGTCCACGGTCGTCTCGGGCCGCGACCCGTGCCCGCCGCGTCCGTGCACGACGATGTCGACGTCCGTCGAGGCGGACATGATCAGCCCCGGCACGTGCGGGTACAGCCCGGCGGGTCCCGGCGCCGCGTGCTGGCCCAGCAGCACGTCCGGGCGCGGGAACCGTTCGTACAGCCCGTCCGCGACCATGCGGGCCGCGCCCTGTCCGCTCTCCTCGGCGGGCTGCCCGACCACCAGCAGGGTCCCCGACCAGGTCTCCCGTCCGGCGGCCAGCGCGGCGGCCGCCCCGGCCAGCCAGGTGACGTGCAGGTCGTGCCCGCAGGCGTGCATCACGCCGTCGGTCTCCGAGGCGTACGGCAGGCCGGTCTCCTCGCGCACCGGCAGCGCGTCCATGTCACCGCGCAGCAGCACGACCGGACCGTCCCCGTTGCGCAGCAGGCCGGCGACACCGGTCCCGCCGATCCCCTCGGCCGTCTCGAACCCGGCCGCCCGCAGCCGTCCGGCGAGCTTTCCGGCGGTGCGGTGCTCGTTCAGGGACAGCTCGGGATGGCGGTGCAGATCCCGGTAGAAGTCCTCCAGGTCCGGGACCGGGAGGTCGGCGGTGAGGTCCAGCGCTGTGCGGGCGGCGGGAGAGGTCACGGATCCAGCGTAGGCCCGGCCGGCCGGATTCAGCGCTGCGTCTGGCGGAGATGGTGGGGCTGGTGCGTCTGGCGGGAATCGGCCGCTCTTGCCGGACCCGCGTTCGCCGCCGTTATCAGGGCGGCGACGGCTATCACGGCGGCGGCCAGGCCTCTGGCGTAACGTGCGGTGGGTCGTGCGGATGTGCGTCCGAGCACGGCAACCTCGCAACAACAGCGGCGTGTTAAGCATGCTTAATACGCGGTTTAACCTAGGGGCTGACGGAGCCTAACGGCAAGGGCTGCAGGGGGAGTTGGGGGAGCCGGCGGATGCAGGAGCGGGATGACCCGGAGATCATCGGGCGGCGGGTGCAGCAACTGCGCACGGAACGGGGGCTGACGCAGCGGCAGTTGGCGGAGCCCGCCTACACGCCCGCCTATATCTCGACCCTGGAGGCGGGCCGGGTGCGCGCCTCCGACGACGCGCTGCGGCACATCGCCGGGCGCCTCGGCGTAGCGTTCGAGGAGCTGGCCAACGGGCGCCCCGCGCACCTCGCCACCGATCTGCGCCTGCGGCTCACCGAGGCGCAGCGCACCCTCGCCACCGGGGAGGCCGAGGACGCGGCCGCCCAGTACGCCGCCCTGTTCGCGGAGGCGCAGACGCACGGGCTGCAGCTGGAGCAGGCCACCGCGCTGCTCGGGCTCGGCGAGTGTGCGCTGGACACCGGTGAACTGGTCGAGGCCCGCCGGTACTTCGAGCGGGCCGAGGAGCGGATGGCCGGAGAGCCGCTGCCGGTCCGGGTGCCCGCGCTGCGGGGGCGGGCCGTGTCCCACTACCTCGCGGGTGAACTCCGGTACGCCGTCTACCTGCTGGAGTCCGCGCTCGACGAGCTCAACCGCGGTGGGCTGCACGACCCGGACGCCCTGCTGCTCCTGTACGCCAGCGTCATCGGGCCCTACATGGACATGGGCGCCCACGCCCGCGCCGCCCAGGCGGCCGAGTTCGCCCTGGCCATCGCCCCCCAGGTGGCCGACCCCGCGCTGGTCGCCCGGATGCACCGCTCCGTCGCCCGTACCCTGCTGGCCGAGGGCCGGGTCGCCGAGGCCGACGCCTCGCTGGCCAAGGCGGCCGAGCTGTACCGCCAGCTGCAGCTGCGCACCGAACTCGCCAACTGCCACTGGATGCGCGGATACGTGTACGCGCAGGACGGCGAACTGGAGCGTGCCGAGCACGAGCTGCGGGAGGCCCTCACCATGCTCTCCGCCACCCGCGCCGCCCTCTACAGCAGCCAGGCCGCCGTCGAGCTCGCCGACGTGCTGCACCGGCGCGGCAAGTCGGACGAGGCCGCCGAGCTGCTGCAGGGGGTACTGGGGGACCTGTCCTCCGAGCGCGGTGCCGTGCACTCCGCCGCCGCGCACCGGCTCCTCGGCATCATCGCCGAGGACGCCCGGGACACGGAGGCGGCCGAGGAGCACTACGTACGCGCCCTGAGCCTGCTGGAGCGGGCCGGGGCCGCGGGTGACCTCGCCGATCTGTGCCGGCTGCTCGGCGATCTGTTGCGCCGGACCGGGCGGGTCGAGGCCGCGCTGGATGCGTACCGGACGGGGCTGGGGCACCGTACGGTCCCGGGCACCACGACCCTCGGGCCCGCGCCCGCCCAGCCGCCGCTGTGAGGGCCACGGACCGGCGCACGCGCGCGCCGGTCCGCGTCAGGCCTGGGCCCGCCCCTGTTCCCGTACCTGCGTCAGGCGCTGGGTGCCGAGTTCGAGAGCCTGGCGGACCACGTCCGACGGCGGGGTGCCGAGCGCGCCGTCGGTGAGGACGATCGCGTCGTCGCCGACCCGCACCACGGCGACGTCCAGCGTGAGGACGGAGGCGTCGCCGTCCTCGTCCAGGGCCTGTCCCGTCAGCGTGACCCGCAGGCCCTGCCGGGCGTCCCCGACCGCCAGCAGCTCGGCCTCGGCGACCTGCACGGTCTGCAGGCCCGCGCGGGTGGTGGCGGCCGTGAACTGCGCGCACGTCTGAGGCAGCGTCTTCAGCCAGGCCAGCGTGCGGTCCGCGTCCGCCCGGCGCTGGGCGGCGACCCGGTAGCGCAGCTGCGCCTGGTCGTCGCCGTCGTCGAGGGCGGTCACGGCGTAGGTCCCGGCAGGCTGCCCGAGCAGCTCGTCGGCGTACAGGGCGTCGAGCAGCCGCTGGCACTCGGGGGCCTGGGTGGTCGCCTTCAGCAGTCCGTCCCGCCAGGTCGCGATCCCCTCGGCCGGTCCCCACGGCACCCCCAGATCGGCCTCGGTGATCAGGGCGGCCCGTACCTGGGCCGCGGTGAGGACCACGGGGGCCGCCGGCGAACGCTGCCCGGCGGCGGGGGCGGTGGGCGACGCCGGCCGGGCCGCCCGCTCCGGCTGGGCTCCCAGGCAGCCGGCGGCCGTGACCAGCACGCCGACGGTGAACACGGAGGCGGCGAGGAGACGGGCCGGGCTGACTGACATGGCGGGGGCCTCCTGAGCGGGCCGGTGACCGGGGTACGTGTACTCACGGCACCACCCCCGCGCCCCTCCCACCAGCGCGACGAGCCGTCCGGGTGAGTGCTGCCCCGGGTGGGGGCGGCCCGTCGGAAATCGGTCGACCGGACCCCGTGCTCCCGATACCCTCGGTCCATGCAGCGCGCCCAGTCGTACCCCTTCCTCACGACGACGCCGGAGAGTGTCCCGGCGCGCTGACAGCTGACCCAGTCCGAAGCCCCGGGGCGAGTGCCCCGGGGCTTCGTCGTGTCACGGGGTGTTCGCCTCCCTCACCGAGGAGACCACCGTGCACGACCACCGCCGGCTCGGCCGCGAGCTCGACCTGTTCGACACCGACCCGCTGATGGGCGCCGGGCTGCCGTACTGGCTGCCCGACGGCGCCGTCGTACGGCACACCCTGGAGGAGTACGTCCGCGACGCGGAACGCGCGGCCGGGTACCGGCACGTGTACTCGCCCGTGCTCGGCAAACGCGAGCTCTACGAGATCTCCGGGCACTGGGACCACTACAGCGACGACATGTTCCCGCCGATGGAGCTGGGCTCCGAACAGGTCGTCCTGCGCCCCAGCCTCTGTCCCCACCACGCCCTGATCTACCGGTCCCGCCCGCACAGCTACCGCGAACTGCCGCTGCGCATCGCCGAGCTGGGCGGCATGTACCGCTCCGAGCTGTCCGGTGTGCTCGGCGGACTCACCCGGGTCCGGGCCATCCAGCTCAACGACGCGCACATCTTCTGCACCCTGGACCAGGCCGTCGAGGAGGCCGGGGCCGCCCTGGCGCTGATCGGCCGTGCCCACGCCGACCTCGGCATCCGCGCCGCCCGGTACCGCCTCTCCCTGCCCGGCGAGGGCGGCAAGTACGTCGCCGACCCGGCGCTGTGGCGGCGGGCCACCGCGCTGCTGAGGAAGGTCCTGGCCGAGTCCGGCGTGGACCACGAGGAGGCGGAGGGCGAGGCCGCCTTCTACGGTCCCAAGATCGACGTGCAGATCGCCGATTCCGCCGGGCGCGAGTCCACCCTCTCCACCGTCCAGATCGACTTCCACCAGCCCGAGCGCTTCGATCTGCACTACATCGGTGCCGACGGGACCAGGCACCGGCCGGTGATGGTGCACCGCAGCGTCATCGGGAGCGTGGAGCGCGCCGTCGCCCATCTCGTCGAGGAGCACGGCGGGGCCTTTCCGGCCTGGCTGGCGCCGGTGCAGCTGGTCGTGCTGCCGGTCGCGGACGAGCAGCACGCGCAGGCCGGGGCCGTGGTGCGGGAGGCGGTCGCGCGGGGGCTTCGGGCCGAACTGGCCGCTCCGGAGCAGGGCAGCCTCGGCGCGCGGATCCGGGCGGCGCGCCTGGTGCCGTACCAGGTCGTGATCGGCGCGCGCGAGGCCGGCGGCGGCGAGGCGGCCGTACGGCTGAGGGACGGCCGCCGGCCGGGGAACCTGCCCGTCGGTGAACTGCTGGACCGGATCGCCGCACGGGTCGCGGCACGCGGAACCGCGCTGTGGGACTGAACCGTTCCTGCAGACTGAGCGGAAGTGAGTCCTGTCGCCAGGACCCGTGCTCAGCCGGACGTCCCGAACGGTGTCGGGTGTCCTGGTCCGCCGCGTTCGCTCCGCGTCCGGGGGGCACGGACCGGGTCCGTGGTCCGGGAATGCGGGGGCGGCTTCCCTCACGTCCTGGGGTGCCTGGTCCGGCCTGGACGGTCCGATGCCCGCGACGACCGCTCTGGTCGTCGTGGGGCGGTGCCGTCCGTCGCCGGTCGGATGCCCGAGGGCGCGCCGTCCGGCCCAGCCCGGACATTCACCCGTGCACGCCGGAACCTCGCCTGCAATGTCATGCGACAGGAGTTCGCCACCCCGCATAGGGTCGGGGCGGGGGAAGAGGGAAGAGGCACGAGGGACCAGAGAAGGAGCCCCCGCCGTGACCGACCGGACGACCATTCCCGTGATCATCGACTGCGACACCGGCGTCGACGACGCCCTGGCCCTGCTGTTCGCCGTACGCCATCCGGGACTGGACCTGCGCGCGGTCACCTGCGTCGCCGGGAACACGGACGTGGACGGCGTGGTCCGCAACACCCTGACCGTGCTGGAGCGGGGGGGGGGGGGGGGGGGGGGGGGGGGGCCGGGGGGGGGGGGGGGGCGCGGGGTGGACGCGCCGCGCCCGGCGGCGCGGGGCGGCGCCGCGCACGCCCCCCCCCCCCCGCGCCCCCCGGCACGTGCACGGCTCGGACGGCATGGGCGACCTCGGGCTGCCCGCGCCCGCCCGTTCCCCCGTCGGCGTGGACGCGGTCACCCTGCTGCGCCGCGAGATCCTCGCCTCGCCGCGGCCGGTGACCCTGATCCCGACCGCGCCCCTGACGAACATCGCGCTGCTGCTGCGCACCCACCCCGAGGTGACGCGCAACATCGAGCGGATCGTGTTCATGGGCGGGGCGGTGACCACCGGGAAC
>NZ_JBHYKH010000188.1:0-15688 GCF_042741275.1 Streptomyces sp. NPDC058964 | reverse complement strand
CCCCGCCCGCGCCGCCCCCCCGTCGCGGGTGGGCGCCCGCGCCCTCCGCGCGCGCCCCCCCCCCCGCACGCCCGGGGCCAGGAGACCGGCAGCCCCTCGACGGGCGCCGGCGCCGGAGGCGGCGGCCCCACGGCTTCCGCGCCCGGGCAGGCCCCGACGGCGGTGGCGAGCGCACTGGCTCCGCCCGTCGCGAGCGCCCCGGGCCCGGCGGCCGGCGGTGACACCGGCGTCGGTGACCGGGTCGTCGAAGTGGAGTCCGCGACGCCGCGGCACGAGGCACCGCCGCGGCACGAGCCGGCGCGGCAGGACGACGACACACCCGTGGTCGCGAAGGCGGCCGCGCCCGGGGGCAGCAGCGGGGGAACCCGCTCCCCAGGCGGTGCCGGCGGTGGCGGACGAGCCGCGGCGAAGCCCAGGAAGCAGACGGCCGCTCCCGACGTCGGCAACGCCACCCCGGAGTCCGGTCTCGCCCTGGCGGAGAGTCTGCAGCCGCACCAGGCGCTCACCGCCCTCAAGGGCGTCGACACGGCCGTCGGCCGCTCGGTGGGCAAGGAGCGCGGGGCCCTGAAGGACGCCCCGCCCAGCCTGGACCGGCCCGTCGGCTCGCCCATGACCGTGCACGGCGGTCCGAAGCCCGGCGAGCCCGGTGCCTACACCTCCGAGCAGGTCCGAAGGACGGAGGCGCCGCGGGGCAGCACGCCGGAGATCAAGGGCGAGAAGGCCCCCGAAGGCCAGTTGCCCGGCGCGGAGACGAAGGATCCGGGCTGGTGGGACATCACCATCGCGATCGGTGGCGCGCTGGCCAGGAAACTGCTGTCCAAGCTGCTCCCACTGGACAAGCTCACCGACTCGATCGACGAACTGCCGAGCTCGGACAAGGGACTTCAGGGTTCCAAGGTCGGCGACGCGCCCAAGCTGCCGCTGAAGGACGACTCCGACCCGGAACGCACGGACAAGCAGGCCCGGCTGCTCGACGACAAGAGCGCCGAGCTGCACGAGTCCGGCCGCGACGACGCGGCCCGGCCGATGGGCGAGGACCGGATCTATCCGGACGTGCCCAAGGAGACGCTCATCGCGAGCCTGCCCAGCGGCGGGCGGCAGGCAGGCGGCGAGGGCGGGCCTGCGGGCAGCCCCGGCGCGGGGCTGCCCCCCGAGGCGGTCTCGGCCGTCGCCGAGCACGAGCAGGGCCCGCAGATCAAGCAGGCCTTCGGGCAGGCGCGGCAGAGGATGACAGCCGCGCGCAAGGAGAAGGACGGCAAGGCCCGGCGGGACCGGAGTCAGTACGAGCGGGACGTGCGGCGGGAGGTGGACGCCAACTCCAAGGAGCAGGCGGACGCCCGCGACGAGGGCCGGGCCGACATCGCCCGCTCCCGGGACGGCTGGCGCAAGGAGCAGGACGACAAGCTCGACGAGGTCGACGGCAGGAAGGGCAAGAAGTTCACCAAGGTCCGCAAGGACATCAAGGACAAGCAGGACAAGACCGACCGGGACGTCGACCAGCGCACCCAGGACGACCAGAAGAAGATCGACGACAGGCGCGACGGGTCCGAGCGGGATGTCCGGCAGAAGCGGGACGACGGGAAGAAGGACTCCGGGAACTGGTTCGAGAAGGGGCTCAACTGGATCAAGGACCAGTTCAACAAGCTCAAGCAGGCCATCAAGGACGTCTTCGAGAAGGCCCGCAACTTCGTCAAGGGCGTCATCGACGACTTCAAGAAGCAGGTCTTCAAGTTCATCGACGACGCGCGCAAGTGGGTCATCGACCAGATCAACGCCTTCGCGGACGAGCTGATCCGGCTCGGCGACGAACTCCTCAAGGACTACCCGGCCCTGCAGGCCAAGTGGCGCCGGACCATCAACGGACTGCGCGACGCGGCCGTCCGCAAGGTCAATCAGGCGGCGGACAGGCTCAAGAAGATCGCCGGCCGGCTGATCGACTCCTTCGGCGGTCTGCTGCTGGCCGGTCTCGACCTGATGGAGCAGGGGCTGCTGGCCGCCGTGGACCTCGCGGAGACGGTCACGGTCAAGGCGATGGAGCTGGGCGCGGCGGTCCTGAAGGGCCTGGGTGAGTGGACGGCCATCGCGACGGACATCCTGTCCGACCCCGGTGGCTGGCTGGGCAAGGCCAGGGACGCCGCGGTCACAGGAGCCAGGGAGCACCTGTTCACGGAGATCAAGTCCGCCGTCCGGGAGTGGTTCAACCAGAAGATCCAGCAGCTCATCGGCATTCCGATGGAGATGTTCAACCGGCTGATCAGCGGGGGCGTGTCCAAGGAGGAGATGGCCAGGATGGCCTGGGACGAGGTCGTCCCCCAACTCCCCATGATCATCGGTGAGCTGATCGTGACCAAGGTGGTCGCGAAGCTGATCCCGGGCGCCGGCTGGGTGATGGCCGTCATCGACGCGCTCAAGACGGCGTACGAGGCGCTCAGTTCCGTCCTGCGCGCGTTCGGCCTGTTCATGAACTTCCTCAAGTCCGTCAAGAGCGGAAACGGCGCGCTGCCGTTCGCCAAGGCGGTGGCCTCCGGTGTGGTGGCCCTGCTCGAGCTGATCTACCAGTGGCTGGTCGGCGGCATCGGCAAGTACCTGGGCAAGGTGGCGCGCACGCTTCGGGAACGCGCCGGGAAGCTGTTCGGAAAGGGGCGCCCGGGCGGTCGGCCGGGAGGCGCGGAGGTACCGAAGCGCGAAGACCGGGCCCCTCGCGAGGACGACCCCGCCGCCCGGCCCGCCGCTCCCCAGCCGCACCGCCCCGAGCCGGAGCCCACCCCGGGACGCAAGCCGGACCCGGCACCGGCGAGGAGCAGGCGGAAGCCGGACGACGAGGACCGCCGCAGGGACGGCCGCTACGTCAACGCGGCCGACCGGGGCGTCCGGGACGCGGCCCACGAGGCGAAGTCCCTGCCCTCGTCCCGCCCGGACGGCCGGCGCCCCGGTGACCGGACCAAGGACCGCCCCGGCGCGAAGCGCCCGAGCGAGAAGCGCCCGAACGACCGGCGTCCCGACGGGAAACGCCCCGACACCGCCAAGCCGGGCGACAAGCGCCGCCCGGACCTGCGCAAGCCGGACCGGGACGCACCGCGCGAACGCACCCGCACGGACAAGAACCGGGACGGCAGGGACCGCAAGGAGTCCCCCTCCCGCCGCCGTCCCCTCCAGCGGGTCGGCGACGCCGTCCGCAAGGCCCTCGCCAAGGTCCGCCGCGCGACCCGCGCCCTCCTCGGCAAGGCCCGCGACCTCCGCAACAGACTGCGCAACCTGGCGAAGCGACTGCGGGACAAATGGCAGCGGATGAGGGACCGGCTGCTCGGCAGGCAGCGGCACGAGAGGGACAGGAGGCGCCGGGACCGGGAGTCGCAACAGCCCGGGCGGGACTTCGAACTGCCTACGGCGCACTTCCGGGACGAGGCGGGGCGGCGGCACACGGTGAAGTTCCACGGCCGGGGGCGGGGCGCCGATGTGTACGTCCACAGCGCGCCCACCGGGGTGAAGAGGTTCATCCAGGAATGGAAGAAGGACGTTGCGAAGCTGCAGCCCTCGGACGAGAAGACGGGACAGCTGGCTGCCATCGATCAGGCCGAGGTCAATGACCACCGTGCCGAAGCGCTGCAGGGTCGGTTGCCCCGAAGGCTGCCGCGCACCCGCAACGCCACCCGGTGGGAGGCCGACTACATGGCTCTCAGAGGGGCGCTCGGGCTGCTGGCGGAGGCCCTCGGCGAACGCCGTCACAGCGAAGACGATCCGCCCATTCCCGATCCGGTGTTCCCGCCGTTCACCAACGGGGTGCTCGCGCGCGGCTTCACTGCTCAGTACCTGAACAAGAACGTCGACCGCGAAGGTGAGGAGGCGGTGAATCATCCGTCCGCTCATCCGCGGGGCTGGGCCTATGTGCGGAAACACAAACTCAGTGAAGGTTCGGCTTGGGTGCGCATGCACCTTCTGCCGGCGCCGCTCGGCGGCAAGGTGACGACGTCGAACCTGGTACCCGCACGCGGTGTCCAGACGAACTTCGCCTTCCGTGACGAGGTGGAGCATCCCGCCGCGAACGCGCTCAAGAACGGAACCGAGGACATCATCTGGTACCGCTGGACGGTGTCCTATCACTCGGAGGACGAAACGAATCCGCTCGACGGATTCCCCGACCACATATCCGTGGAGTGGAACGGCTACGAGCGCAAGGACAGGCAATGGGTGCCGAAGAGAGCGCGCCCGGACCGCAGTTATGCACAGAATCCCAAGCCGCCCGGCGTCGGGGACACGGAGGCGAACGTCAACACGGACCCCGCGTCGCAGATCGAGAAGATCCTGGACGTCTCACCGACATTCGCTAAGAACATCGTGAAACTCCGTACGGAGGGTGGTCTCTTCGAGAGCGTCGAGGATCTCCTGGAGCGACTGGACGAGGCGGAGGAACGACGCCGGGGCGGGCGGCGGTACGAGAGGGTCTCGTACGAGGAAAGCAAACGGCGTATCGAACGGGCCGCCGCCCGAAAGGAATTGGTCGGATTCCTGGAGCAGGAAGAGGAGCAGTGACACCGAGAGGGCTGCACGGAACGACATGAGCAAGGAATTCACTGCCTACGAGGAGCGCTACCTCGCCCTGATGGACGAGCTGGAGAGCGGCGCGGGCGTTCGTGTGCTTGCGGAGGAACGGGGCCCCGTGGTCACGGCATACGGTGACGCGGAAACCGTCCTCGCGAAGATCGCGCGGCGTTTCGATCTGGTTCTTGATCCGTCATCACGCAGCCGTGTCCTCCGTTTCCGGAAACTGGCGTGCCAATGGGAGATCTCCGGCCCGGGGCCCACGCTGGCCGGAGAGTTCGGCCTCAAGAACCTCTACACCTCGATCACCACTGGCCCCCTCGAGATCGCGCAGGACTTCTCTTCGGCGGCCGACCGTCGGCTTGCGGCAGAGCTGCGTCTCCTGGACGACCAACCGGAAGGAGGCGCGGGTTCCTTCACCGCGTTGCGGATGCAGCCCGGTGTCCCGTTGCCTGAAATCTGGCACTTCACGGTGGCGCACGGCTTCTGTCGGCTCGATGTCGGATACGCGGAGTACCTCGACCGGCTCCTGGTGACGAAGGGCACCTACGGCTGGCAGTACCTCTTCGCCGATGTGTCGCTGCGAGACCCCGAATTCATCCACGTCCGCGGCAGGCTCAGCGCAATGCTTTCCGTCTTTCCCAAGCTCTTCCCCGAACACGACTACTCCGACCTCAGGGCCCGCCTGGAGGCGCGCGCATGACCCGCTACGCCGACATACCCAAACCCGTCCGCTCCGGCATCGTCGTCGTCGACCCCGACAGCGGCACCCCGCAGCGCGTCATCGTCCTCCAGTTCAACCCGGACACCCTGGAGCGGAGCGTCGCGCCGCAGTCCGCCGCGGACAGTGGTGACGGGGGTGGGGGCGGTGCCGGCAGCGGGGACCGCAACGAAGCGCTCCGGCTCAAGGGGCCCGCCCAGGAGACCTGGAAGTTCACCGCCGAGATCGACGCGACCGACCAGCTGGAGATGGCCGCACCCGACGGCATCCACCCCCAGCTCGCGACGCTCGAAATGCTGGTGCAGCCGACCACGGCGCAGTTGCGGGCCGCGAGCAGGCTCTCGCAGCGGGGGACCATCGAGATCAGCCCGATCGAGATGCCGCTCACCCTTTTCACCTGGGGGAGCAAGCGGGTCATGCCCGTGCGGCTGACCGAACTGACCGTCAACGAATCCGCGTTCGACGTGAACCTCAATCCGATCCGGGCCTCGCTCGCCATCGGAATGAAGATCCTCACCGTGAGCGACCTGCCCGCCGGCCACCGCGGCGCCGACCTGTACATGGCGCACCTGGCACAGAAGGAGCGGCTCGCCGCCGCCGCCCGCTCCGGCGGCCTGGGTGCCCTCGGGGCGGCGGGATCCGACGTCGTGGGCAAAAGGAGCTGAAGGAGACACCATGGCCGGGACCGAGCCGTACGAGAACGCCCTGGACGCCATACCCGGCGCCCACCCCTACCCGCGCACCAGCCGCTACCACGACGCCGAGATCGGCGTGCACCGCCGTCCGGACGGGACCGAGGTCCGCTACACCAAACGGCGGTTGCTGCCCCCGCCGGACGGGGAGACCCAGCCGCACGTCGTCGGGGCCGGCGAGCGCCCCGACCTGCTCGGTCAGCGCTTCCTCGGCGATCCCGGACAGTGGTGGCGGATCGCCGACGCCAACCCCGTACTGGATCCACGGGAGCTGACCGACGAGGCCGGACGCGTCATCGCCGTCCCCCTCGCGGGCGGCTTCCCACGCGGAGACCGGCGTGTCTGACCTGCCCGTGGGGCAGGGCCCCGTCCACATCACCCTCCTCATGGGCCCCACACTCGCCCGCCCGGTCCCCCTGGAGGTCGCCGAGGCACTGCTGTCCGCCCAGATCACCGCCACGGCGGGCGAGCGCAGCGGTTTCCAGCTGGCCTTCGACCTCACCAAGAACGGGATCCTCAGCCAGCGGCTGCTGCCGGAGGGCTTCTTCGACCCCAAGACCCGCGTCATCGTCACCGTCAGCGTCCGGGGAACGCCCGAAGTGCTCTTCGACGGGCTGATCGTGCGCCAGGAGGTCGGCGCCAGCAACCGCCCCGGCCACTCGACGCTCACCGTCACCGGCGAGGACCTCACCCTGCTCATGGACCTGGAGGAGCGCACCGCCCGCTACCCCAACCTGCCGCCGTCCGAGCGCGTCCTCGCCATCCTGCGCCGCTACTCGGACCACGGCATCCGGCCCGACGTCTACACCGAGAAGGTGGCCCAGCCCCCGCACCAGGACCTCCGCGTGCACTACCAGACGGGCACCGACCTGCAGTACGTCACCGAGCTCGCGCGCGCCAACGGGTACACCTTCTACCTGGAGCCTGGCCCCAACCCGGGCCAGTCGTCGGCCCGTTGGGGCCCCGAGGTCCGCCTCGGCATCCGCCAGCACGCGCTCAACGTCAACATGGACGCCAACTCCACCGTGGACCAGCTCACCTTCGCCTACGACGGCACGGCGCGGGAAGAGCCCCAGGCGCGCTGGCAGGACCCCGGCACCCGGCAGTCCACCCTTCTGCCCCAGCCGCCCATCAGCCCCCTGCGGCCGCCGCTCGGCAGGCGGCCCACCCCGGCGCTCAAACGCAGGACGCTGTCCGGCACCGCCAAGCAGCAGCGGGAGCAGGCAGAGGCCGAACTCCTCGCCAGGGCGGCCGTGTCCGCCGACGTCGTCTCCGGGTCCGGCTCGCTCGACGTCAACCGGCACGGCTACCTCCTCCAGCCGCGCCGGCTCGTCGGCGTGCGCGGCGCGGGACGGGCGTACGACGGCGACTACTACGTCAAGTCCGTCACCCACAACCTGCGCCCGGGCTCGTTCCAGCAGAACTTCACGCTCTCGCGCGAGGGACTGGAAGCGCGCAGCGACTACGTCCGGCCTTGAAGACGACCGACGACCGACCCATCAGGAGCAGTTCAGCATGGCGGCACCCAGCAATCGCTATCTCGGCAAGTTCCGCGGCCGGGTGGTGGACAACAACGATCCGCTGCGCATCGGCCGGATCACGGCCGAGGTCCCGGACGTCCTCGGTGACGAACCGTCCACCTGGGCACTGCCCTGCCTGCCGTTCACCGGAGCCGAGGCGGGCCAGTTCGTGGTGCCGCCGCCCGGCGCCGGCGTCTGGGTGGAGTTCGAACAGGGGGATCCCAGCTTCCCCGTGTGGACCGGCTGCTGGTACGGCGACGCCGCCGAGCTCCCGCCCGACGCGCGCCGCGCGCTCCAGAGGAACGCGCCGGACAAGCCGGTGGTCGTACAGACACCACAGGCCCACAATCTCGTCATGAACGACACCGCCGGAGCCGAACGGGGGATCCTTCTGCAGGCCCAGGGCGGCGCCTATATCCGCATCACGAAGGAAGCCGTGGTCATCGCCACCGGCGCGGGCGCCGAGGTCGTCCTGCGCGGTCGCGAAGTGACCATCAACGAAGGCCAGTTGACCGTGCTCTCCAAGCGATAGACAACGGGGGAAGAAGTTGTCCGGAAGTCTGCTGGACGCGGGCGCCGTGATCGGCTGCCCGCACGGCGGCCGCGTCACGCCCGCCACCACACCCAACGGCGGCACACGCCTCGCGGGCGCCGCCGTCGCCACGGCCGCCCACGCCTACGTCGTCACCGGCTGTCCGCACACCGTGGACCGGGTGCCCTCGCCGTGCGTCTCGGTCCGCTGGACCGCCGACGGCACCGGCGTCACGGTCGACGGCGCGCCCGTGCTGCTCGACACCTCCGCGGCCCAGTGCCTCACCGCGGCGTTCGTCCCGCAGGGGCCGCCCGTCGTCCAGGCCGCGCAGCGAAAGGTCACCGTCCGATGAGGCCGACGAGCCGACCAGCGCGTCCGCGCACCGACATCGCGTTCCCCTTCCACGCCGACCGCCGGGGACGCAGCGCCCAGGCGGGCCCCGCCGAGCACATCCACGACCTGATCGAGCAACTGCTGTTCACCAGCCCCGGTGAGCGCGTGATGCGCCCCGACTTCGGCTGCGGACTGCTCGACCTGGTCTTCGCCCCGAACAGCCCCGAACTGATCAGCACCCTCGAACTCTCCGTCCAGGCCTCGCTGCAGCGCTGGCTCGGCGACCTCGTCGACGTGCTGGCCCTCGACGTGTTCGGCGAGGACGACGTCGTACGCGTGCACCTGTCGTACGTCGTGCGCGGTACCGGAGCCCGGCACGACGAGGTATTCGAGGGGAGGACCGCATGACCACCGGCACCACCACGTCCCGCCGGGCCAAGGTGCGGGCCGCCCAGCTCAACGGAGTCGACACGGTCGAGGTCGGCGACGACGGGCTGCTGCTCACCGTCACCTTCCTCGGCAAGGCCCCGCACGGCCTCGGCCCCGCGAACGTCCGGGTCGACGGCGGCCGCCGGATCACCGGCATCAGCGCGGTCGACGTCAGCGTCGAGCGCGAGGAGGACCCGGAGCTCGACGACCGGCTCCACGTCACCCTCGACCGGACCGGCGACACCTCCCGTTACCGGCTGTCGCTCGTCGAGACCGACCCGTACGGGCGGCCCGGGACCGAGCCGCTGCGCGGCTTCGACCAGCGCTACCACGGCGCGTACTTCAGCTTCCGGCCCGACTGCCCGACACCGTTCGACTGCGCGGGCGACGCCGAGGAGACCCCGGCCTTCCCGGACTCGCCCGTCATCGACTACACGGCCCGCGACTACGACACCATCCGCAGGATGCTCATGGACCGGCTCGCGCTCACCACCCCGGACTGGGCCGAGCGCAACCCCGCCGACCTGGGCGTGACCCTCGTCGAACTCCTCGCCCACACGGGCGACCTGATCAGCTACCAGCAGGACGCGGTCGCCACGGAGGCCTACCTCGACACCGCGCGCCGCCGGGTCTCCGTGCGCCGCCACGTCCGGCTGATCGACTACGCCATGCACGACGGCTGCAACGCCCGTGCCCACGTCACCGTGGAGACGGCCCGCGACCACACGCTGGCGCCGGGCAGCTTCCGCTTCGCCTCCGTCGACGTGCGCCGCCTCGATCCGCACGACCGCCCCGAGCCCGGCCTCGTCATCGACGGGAGCGACCTCGGCGACCTCGACGAGCGCGGCTCCGTGGAGGTCTTCGAACCCGTCGTCGCCACCGACCCGCTGGAGCTGCGCGTCGCCCACAACGCCATCCGGCTGTGGACCTGGGGCGGCGAGGTGTGCGCCCTGCCCGAGGGGGCCACCGCGGCCACCCTGCGCGACGAGTGGGTGGACCCGGAGACCTGCCGGGAGCGCCGACTGGACCTGAGGCCGGGCGACGTCCTGGTCCTCGAGGAAGTGAAGGGCCCGCGCACCGGCACCCCCGGCGACGCCGACCCCACCCACCGCCAGGCCGTCCGCCTGACCTCCGTCACCCCCGGCCTGGACCGCATCGAGGACCAGCCCCTGCTGGAGGTCACCTGGGCCGCCGGGGACGCCCTGCGCTTCCCGCTCCGCCTCACCACCCTCGGCGGACGTGACTGCCTGCCCGTCGAGGACGTGACCCTGGCCCGCGGCAACACCGTCCTCGTGGACCACGGCCGCTCCGGCCTCCACGAGACGGTCACCGTGCCGCCGGCTCCGGCCGTCGTGGCCCCCTGCGGCCCCGCGGAGTTCGGCTGCCACGACCGCACGGAGGGAAACGCACCCGCCAGGCTCATCGAGTCCCTCACGGACAAGGCGGAGCGCGGTGCCGCGCTGACGCCCGACGACGTCCGCGAACTGTTCGAGACCGTGGGGGAGAGCGCCACCGTACGCGCCGGAGTCGGTCTGGAACGCGCCGGGCAGCGGCACGAGCGCGTCGTGCCCGGCATGGCGTACGCCCAGGCCGCCGCCCTGCGGACCCTGCTCGCGCAGTCGGTGTACCCCGGTATCGCACCCCGCTTCCGGCCCGTCCTCGGCCGTGCGCCCGTCACCCGGGCCGTCCCGTTCCCCGACCCGGCCACGGTCGCCGCGGGACAGGCCGAGCGGATCGCCGCCATCCCGGACCGGGTCCGCCGACGGCTGGTCGAGCTGTGGCGCAGCGCCCGCGACCGCGACGGACTCGGTGACGAGGAGATCGCGGAACTCGCCCTGATCTACGGCCTGAAGGTGCTGGAGCGGCTGGAACTCCGCCGCCGCCCGGTCCCCGCCCTGCGTGAACTCCTCCACCGCAACGACCAGTTGCTCGACGCGAAGCTGCGCCGCGTCGAGATCCTCACCGCACGGGCCCGCGCCGGCACGGTTCTCGACGCCGGCATCGCCTGGGAGATCGCCCACAGCTGGGGCCCGGCGTACGCCACCGGACTCCACCCCGACGAGCCGGTGCTGCGCGGTTCCGCGGCCGCGGCCCTCGCCCAGGACCCGCGTCTCGCCCTGCCCGCCGTACGCCTCCACGGCCCCGACGAGGTCTGGGAGCCGCGCCGGGACCTGCTCGCCGGCGCCCCCCGCGACCGGCACTTCGTCGGTGAGACGGAGGACGACGGCCGCCTCGCCCTGCGCTTCGGCGACGGACGGCATGGCGCCCGCCCGGCCCCCGGGGCACGGTTGTCCGCGCGGTACCGGCTCGGCGGCGGCAGCGCGGGCAACGTCGGCGCGGAGGCCATCAACCACCTCGTCGTCGAGGGCGACTGCGAGGTTCCGCCGGTCGCCGCCGTCCGCAACCCGCTGCCCGCCACCGGCGGCACCGAACCCGAACCCGTCGAGCAGGTACGCCAGTCGGCTCCGCTCGACCTGCGCCGCACCCGGCTGCGCGCCGTCACCGCCGAGGACTACGCGGCCCTCGCCTCCGCCCTGCCCGGAGTGCAGCGGGCCACCGCGGAGATCCGCTGGACCGGCAGCGTCCAGGAGGCGCACATCGCCGTCGACGCGCTCGGCGCCGGTGCCCCGGACGAAGAGCTGCTCGCCTCCGTGGCCCAGGCACTGGAGACGTACCGGCGCATCGGCCACGACCTGGTGGTCGGACCGGCCCGGCCGGTGCCGCTCGACATCGCGCTCGCCGTGTGCGCCGTACCCGGCCACCAGCACGGGCAGATCCTGGCCGAGCTGTACCGCGTGCTCGGCAGCGGACGGCTGCCGGGCGGACGGCTCGGCTTCTTCCACCCGGACGCCCTGACCTTCGGCGAGCCGGTCCGGCTCAGCCGCCTGGTCGCCGCCGCCGCGGCCGTCCCCGGTGTCGAGAGCGTCCAGGTGACCCGGCTGCGGCGGCTGTTCGAGGAGGACCGAGGAGAGAGGGAGGACGGCGTGCTGCGGCTCGGCCCGCTGGAGATCGCCACCTGCGACAACGACCCGGACCGGCCGGAGAACGGGCGGCTGGAGATTCACCTGGGAGGTGACCGGTGAGCCAGGAGTGCACCTGCGGCGGTGCCTGCCGGGGCGGCCACGACGAGCGCCTCGCCCCACCCCCGCTCCACAACCCGCCCGGCCGCAGCGCGCTGGACTACCGCGTCGGCACCTACGGCTCCTTCCTCGCGGCGCTCCTCGACCGGCTCGCCTCGCCCGCGTACCCGGCCCTGGACGGGCTGACCGTCCGCACCCCGGACGACCCGGCGATCGGGCTGCTCGACGCCGCCGCCGTCCTCGGTGACCTGCTCACCTTCCACTCCGAGCGGATCGCCGACGAGGCCTACCTCCGCACCGCAGACGAGCACCGCTCGCTGGTGCTCCTCGGCCGGCTCGTCGGCCACCACCCGCGCCCAGGCGTGGCGGCCGGTACCCATCTCGCCTACACCCTCGAACGCGACCCGCGCGCCGAAGCGCTGCCCGTGCTGATCCCGCGCGGAGCGCGCAGCCACAGTGTGCCCGCCTCCGCCGGCGAGCAGTCGCTGACCTTCGAGACCGCCCGCGACCTCACCGCCCGCTGGGACTGGAACGAGCTGAAGGTGCGGCGCCGCCGCCCTTCCCTGGTCACCCCCGGGGACCTCGACCGCCGCCCGGAACTCTTTGTCGAGGGCACGGCGAACTCCCTGCAGACCGGTGACCGGCTGCTCTTCGTCTTCGGTGAACAGGCGGGCGGAACACGGACGTTGCTGCCCGTCGCCGGTGTCCGGATCGACCGGGAGGACGAGATCACCGCGATCTCCCTGCCCAGGTCGGCCCCGCCCACGCTGAAGGAGCTCGTCGACGAGGTACGGCGCTGGACCGCCGAGCCCGCCGCCCCCGGGGACCCGGGCGACGAACCACCCACGCCCGAGGTCCCGGACCCGCGCCCGGTCAGCCGGCTCACCGAGGACTTCGACGACCAGGTCCTCGCCCCACTGCGGGCCGACCTGGACGCCATCACGACCCCGGAGCGGCTCGCGGCCCGCCTCGCCGAGCCCGTCGCCCGCCTGCGCGAGGCACAGGTGCTGGCCGAGCCTTACGAGGACGTGGCCGCCTGGTTCGAGCGGCTGGAGGCCGTGCTGGCGGAACTCGCCGCGCGGGCCCTCGAGCTGGCGCCCGCACAGCCCGCACAGCCCGCACAGCCGGCGCAGCCCGCCGAGCCGGCCGCCGCGAGCCACGTCGTCCGGACCCGGGAACCCCGGCAGGCGGCGCTCCAGGCCCTGGCCGACGTCCTCCCGGCCCTGCGCACCGCCGCCCCCACCGTCCGCGTCCGCGCCCGCGAGCGGCGCCCCGGCGGCGACACCGCCCGGCTGCTCGCCGCCCTCGATCCCGGCCTCGGCAGCCTCTACCCGGCCTGGCGCACGGCGGCGGTCCCGGGCACCCAGCCGCTCCTGCGCGAGCTGCTGGCGATGCGCGTCACCACGGCCCCCTTCGGCGCCACGGCCCCGCTCAAGCCGGTCCAGGACGACCGGGGTCGGGTCATCCGCACCGCGGACTGGCCGCTGACGGGCGGGGTGCTGGCGAGCATGCGCGTGGTCTACGACACCGCGGGCAAGGCGCCGGTCCGGGCGGAGTTCCAGTACGTCGAGGGCAGCAGCTCCGACCAGCGCGCCGAGAACCTGCCCGTCACCCAGCAGCTCACCTTCCGGCTCGGTCCGGGCCGGGTCGACCTGGCGACCCGCGCCGCCCAGGACCGCGAGCTGCACTGGCTCAACCGCCGCACGGCCGCCGCCGAGGAGCCCGGTGTCACCGCCCGCCTCCACTCCGGCCTGCCCGAACGCACCCTGTTCGTGTCCCGGCCGGACGACGAGGGCCTGGTCCACGTCGGCGTCCACAACGGCACCGCCCAGGAGATCTCCCTGCGCCCCGGCGCCGCCGAGCAGTTCACCCACGGCGAGTACGAGGTGACCCTCAAGTACACCGTGGGCAGCACCGAACCCAACGTCGAGATCGTCATCGCCGGGAAGCCGGAGCCCGTCAACCGCCGAGTGCTCCAGCTGGACAGCGTGCACGACGGCATCACCGTCGGCAGCTGGGTGGCGGTCCAGCGCCCCGCCAAGGGTGCCCAGGACGGAATCCCGGGCGACGCCCGGCTGGCCTTGGTCACCACCCAGGTCGTGGCCGCCCGCACGGCGGGGTACTCCAACTACGGCATCACCGGCCGCGGCACCGAACTCACCCTAGCCGACCCCTGGCTGGACGAGTTCGACGTCCTGCTCTCCCACATCCGCGACACCACGGTGCACGCGGCGGGCGAGCCGCTCCGCCCGGCCGACGAGCCGCTCGGCGAGGACGTGCACGGCAACGAGATCGAACTCGCCGAGCTGTACGACGGATTGCGTCCCGGCCGCACCCTCGTGGTCACCGGCCGGCGCGCCGACATCCCGGGCACGGTCGGTGTCCCGGCCACCGAGGTGGTCACCATCGCCGCCGCGGACCCGGCGGTCGACCCCCAACTCCCCGGCGACCACGTCCACACCCGGCTCACCCTGACCACCGATCTGGTCCACCGCTACCACCGCGCCACCGTGCGCATCCTCGGCAACGTCGTCGAGGCCACCCACGGCGAGAGCCGCGAGGAGGCCATCGGCAGCGGTGACTCCGGCCGCGTCAACCAGACCTTCGCGCTCTGGCAGTCACCGCTGACCTGGCTCGCCGCCGACAATCCTCTCGGCGCCACGCCCGTGCTGGAGATCCGCGTCGACGGGGTGCTGTGGCACGAGGCCGACAGCCTCGCCGGACGCGGCCCGACCGAGCGCGTGTACATCACCGGCACCGCCTCCGACGGCCGTACGACCGTGACCTTCGGCGACGGCGTCCACGGCGCCCGACTGCCCGGCGGCCACGAGAACGTCCGCGCCCGCTACCGCTTCGGCACCGGCAAGGCCGCCAACATCCCCGCCGACCGGATCACCCAGCCCCTGACCCGGCCGCTCGGCGTCACCGCCGTCACCAACCCGCGGCCCGCCACGGGCGGTGCCGACGCGGACGGACCCGGCCTCACCCGCCGCACCGTCCCGCTCGCCGTCTCCGCCCTGGACCGGCTGGTCTCCCCGGCCGACTACGAGGACTTCGCCCGCTCACGGGCGGGCATCGGCCGGGCCGCGGCCCGTGAACTCTTCGACGGGCGGCGGCGTGTGCTGCACGTGACGGTCGCCGGAACGGACGACGTGCCGATCGCGGACGACTCCGACGTGCTGCGCGCCCTGCGCGGGGCGCTGACGGAGTACGGCGATCCGAACCTCCCCGTCCGGGTGGACGTGCGCGAACCGGTGCTGCTGCTGATCGCCGCCGAGGTCAAGGTGGCCCCGGACCACTCCTGGGAGACCGTCGAACCCCGGCTGCGCGCCGCCCTGATGAGCCGGCTCGGTTACGAGGGAAGGGAGTTGGGAGGGCCCGCCCGCCTCTCCGAGGTGCTGGCCACCGCCCACTCCGTGCCAGGCGTCGACTACATGGACGTCGACGTCTTCACCGGCGTCCCCGCCTCCGCCACCCCGGAGGAACTCACCGCCCTGCTCGCCGACCCCGGCACACCGAGGGCATCCGTCCCCGCGCACCCGGCGACGTACGAGGAGAGGACCCACACCGTGCGCGACGAGAACGGCGAGACCCTCTCGTCCGTCTGCGCCCGGTACGGCATCCCGCTCGCCGAACTCCTGCGCCTCAACCCCGACATCACCGACACCCGGCGCCTCGCGAAGGGCCGGACGGTGTTCGTCCTCCGCGGCATCCGCCCCGCCCAGCTCGCTCTGCTGTCGGCACGCGCCGCGGACACCCTGATACTCACGGAGGTCAAGTGATGGCCGCGCATTCGACGGACGGCCGGTTGGAGACGCCCGCCCCCGGGGCGCCCCGGGGGC
>NZ_JBHYKH010000187.1:14986-15741 GCF_042741275.1 Streptomyces sp. NPDC058964 | reverse complement strand
GTGAAGGTCATGAAGGTCACGACCGACATCCTCCTGTAGGAAACCGCGGCGCGCGGGGGGGGCGGCGGCGGGCGCGCCGGGGGGGGGGGGCGCCGCGCCGCGGCCGCCCGCCCCCGGCACCCTGCTCGGCGCCGCCGACTGCACCTCCGCCGAGCGCGCGTCGCTCCCCATCGCGCCGGGAGCCGCGCACGCGTACTGCTGGGACCCCTCCGACACCGCCACGCCGGACTGGCGGCCCACGTCCGTGACCACCTCCGGGGACGCCGACGACGACGGCGTCTGGGGCGAGAACCGGGTGATCCTGGCCGGCTGGACACACAGCACGACCACCGGTTCCGTCGCCGACCGGGGCCTGGCCCGGGTCGCCTTCGTCAACGCCGACGACCCCGCCGACCTCACCTACAGCTGGGTGCTGCTCGCCGTACCCACCGACGACGGCCGCGACTACCGGGGACTCGTCTCACCTGTCTCCGGCATGGTCTGGTACCAGGACAAGCTGCTGGTCACGACGACGGCGGGCGGCACCGCCGCCCTCTACGTCTACGACCTGAACCGCATCCAGCGCACCACGGTCGCGAGCCCGGCGATCGGCAGGGTGCCCGGCGGCTGGTCGGCCGACGGCTACCGGTACGTGATGCCGGCGGTGGGCGCGTACCGCTTCCCCGCCGGGCGCTGCACCGCCTCCGGGTCCCCCTGTCCGGGCACGCTCGGCCTGGACCGGGGCTCGGCACCCGACAGTCTCGTCGTGAGCGAGT
>NZ_JBHYKH010000187.1:1839-14976 GCF_042741275.1 Streptomyces sp. NPDC058964 | reverse complement strand
GTGGACCCCGGCGGACCCCGCCCGGCGCGCCCGGCTGTGGCGTTACGCCTTCAGCCAGGACCCCGCCCGCGGCGGCCTGCTCGCCACCGACTCGTCGGGGCGGGCGGACGCCGTCGAGGCGTACGAGACACGGGCGGCCGGGATCCGGGGCGTGCTGGCCTACCACCCGCCCGGGACGGCGCGGACCTCCTGGTACGTCGGACACCAGGCGGATTCACCGGACGGCCGGAGCAGCCTGTGGCGCCAGGACTCCGCGGGGGCGAAGGCCGCCCGCTGCGGCTCGGACGCGACGCACCACTGCTGGGCGCAGGGCGTGGGACCGCTCTCCTACTGGCAGGAGACGGGCGAGGTGTGGTCGCTGTCGGACCGGATGCTCTTCTCCGTCCCCCTGAGCTCGATCGACAGTTCACTGGGGTAGATGGTTCCCTGGCCTGCATGAGCAGCATCACCGTCACCACCTGGTCCCTGGAACAGACGTCCCCGACCGACCTCCTTCCCGCCGCCGTGCCCGACGGCGACGTCCGGGTCGTCCGCTCCGAGGTGCCCTCCCCCGAGTTCAGCCGTTTCCTCTACGCCTCGGTGGGCGGCGACATCCTGTGGACCGACCGGCTCGGCTGGACCTACGCCCAGTGGCAGGAGCACCTGGACCGGCCCGGCGTGGAGACGTGGGTGGCCTACGACCGCGGCACGCCGGCCGGCTACGTGGAACTGGATCCGCAGGACGACGGTGTCGTGGAGATCATGTACTTCGGTCTGATCCCCGCGTTCCGGGGCCGGCGGATCGG
This sequence comes from Streptomyces sp. NPDC058964, assembly GCF_042741275.1. Classification (NCBI taxonomy): domain Bacteria; kingdom Bacillati; phylum Actinomycetota; class Actinomycetes; order Kitasatosporales; family Streptomycetaceae; genus Streptomyces; species Streptomyces sp. NPDC058964. The sequence goes on along the minus strand of NZ_JBHYKH010000187.1, from coordinate 14,191 downwards.
CGGGCACCTGCTGTCCTTCGGGGCGGCCCGGGCGTGGGACCTGGCAGAACGGTGGCCGGAGCGCGTCCCGACCAAGCGGGTGTGGCTGCACACGTGCAGCAAGGACGGCGAGCACGCCATGGACAACTACCGGCGCCGGGGCTTCACGCTGTTCGACACCAAGGTCGAGCAGGAGGCCGAGGCCGCCACGCCGGGCCCCTGGCCCGGGGCCTGCCCCGCCTGATCCCCTGCCTGACCTACCCCGCCTGGCCTGCGCCGACAAGACCTCCCGCGCGCCTTGTGACCGACGACACCCTTGTCTCGCATTCCGGGACAAGGGCGTCCGCATTCTGGATAAAGCTGGACTGTGTCCAGATCTCCGTGACAGGCTTCCGTCATGTCTGGAACTGGAATTGCCTTGGTGAGTCGGCGGCACGTCGACCTCGGCCGCATGTCCAGCGCCATCTGTCCGGCTGGCTGAACTGCCCGTAGTGGCCTTCGGCCACGGGTCCAGCAGCGCCGACATTCTCTGCTTTCTCCTCCCCGCGCAATGATGCGCACGTATGCCCCGATGCGCCCATACGCGCAGGTCAGAGCCGCTTTCCGCCTGTCCCGAAGGACGTAGAACCATGGCCGCCACCCCGCAGAACCCTGCCGCCTCCGCGCCCCGCCGGAGGGTGAGCCGTCACCGCGGCGAGGGTCAGTGGGCCGCGGGTCACTTCACCCCGCTCAACGGCAACGAACAGTTCAAGAAGGACGATGACGGTCTCAATGTGCGGACACGCATTGAGACGATCTACTCCAAGCGCGGCTTCGACTCGATCGACCCCAACGACCTGCGCGGGCGTATGCGCTGGTGGGGGCTGTACACCCAGCGCCGTCCCGGGATCGACGGCGGCAAGACCGCGATCCTGGAGCCGGAGGAGCTGGACGACGAGTACTTCATGCTGCGGGTGCGCATCGACGGCGGTGCGCTGACCACCCAGCAGCTGCGGGTCATCGGTGAGATCTCCCAGGAGTTCGCGCGCGGCACCGCGGACATCACCGACCGTCAGAACGTGCAGTACCACTGGATCCGGATCGAGGACGTCCCCGCGATCTGGGAACGGCTCGAGGGCGTGGGCCTGTCGACCGTCACCGCCTGTGGCGACACGCCGCGTGTGATGATCGGCTCGCCGGTCGCGGGCATCGCCGAGGACGAGATCATCGACGCCACGCCCGCGTTGGAGGAGATGAAGCGCCGCGTCCTGAACAACAAGGCGTACTCGAACCTCCCCCGGAAGTTCAAGACGGCCATCTCGGGGTCCCCGCTGCTGGACGTGGTGCACGAGATCAACGACGTCGCGTTCGTCGGTGTGCGCCACCCCGAGCACGGTCCGGGATTCGACGTGTGGGTCGGCGGCGGCCTGTCCACCAACCCCAAGCTGGGCGTGCGGCTCGGCACCTGGGTGCCCATGGACGAGGTGCCGGACGTCTACGAGGGCGTCATCTCGATCTTCCGTGACTACGGCTACCGCCGGCTGCGCAACCGCGCCCGTCTGAAGTTCCTGGTCGCCGACTGGGGCGCGGAGAAGTTCCGGCAGGTCCTGGAGGACGAGTACCTGGGCGGGCGCAAGCTGATCGACGGACCCGCTCCCGAGCAGCCCGTCCAGCAGTGGCGCGACCACATCGGTGTGCACCGGCAGCAGGACGGCCGGTACTACGTCGGGTTCGCCCCGCGTGTCGGCCGCGTCGACGGCGCCACCCTCACGAAGATCGCCGACCTCGCAGAGGCCCACGGTTCGGGCCGGGTCCGCACCACCGTCGAGCAGAAGATGATCGTCCTCGACGTCGAGGAGGGGCAGGTCGACTCGCTCGTCGAGGGCCTGGAGGCACTGGACCTCACCGCCCGGCCGTCCTCGTTCCGGCGCGGCACGATGGCCTGCACCGGCATCGAGTTCTGCAAGCTCGCCATCGTCGAGACCAAGCAGCGCGGCGCGCAGCTGATCGACGAACTGGAGCGCCGCCTGCCGGACTTCGACGAGCCCCTCACCATCAACCTCAACGGCTGCCCGAACGCCTGCGCCCGTATCCAGGTGGCGGACATCGGTCTCAAGGGCCAGCTGGTCCTGAACGACGCCGGCGAGCAGGTCGAGGGCTACCAGGTGCACCTGGGCGGCGCCCTGGGTCTGGAGGCCGGTTTCGGCCGCAAGGTCCGCGGTCTGAAGGTCACCTCGGACGAACTGCCCGACTACATCGAGCGGGTGCTGAAGCGCTTCCAGGCCGAACGCGAGGCCGGCGAGCGGTTCGCGACCTGGGCGGCCCGCGCCTCCGAGGAGGCGCTGTCGTGAGCGAGCGTGCCGCCCCCTTCTACTGCCCCTACTGCGGCGACGAGGACCTGCGTCCGAGCGAGCAGGGCCACGGCGCCTGGGAGTGCGCGGCGTGCAACCGCGCTTTCCAGCTGAAGTTCCTCGGGCTGCTTGCCAAGGGACTTCAGCGAGCCGACAACGGAGGGGATGAACTCATATGACGACGGCTCAGGAAGAGCGGACGGCCGAGGAGTTGAAGGCGCTCGCCGAGCAGGCGGGGCGCGATCTGGAGGACGCCTCCGCCCTGGAGATCCTCCAGTGGGCGGCGGACACCTTCGGCAGGCGTTTCTGCGTGACCTCCTCCATGGAGGACGCGGTGGTCGCCCACCTCGCCTCCCGGGCGATGAAGGGCGTGGACGTCGTCTTCCTCGACACCGGCTACCACTTCCCGGAGACCATCGGCACCCGCGACGCGGTCGAGGCCGTGATGGACGTCAACGTCATCACGCTCACCCCGCGCCGGACGGTGGCCGAGCAGGACGCGGAGTACGGCCCCGAGCTGCACGACCGCGACCCGGACCTGTGCTGCAGGCTCCGCAAGGTCCAGCCGCTGGAGGAGGGACTGAAGGGCTACCAGGCCTGGGCGACCGGTCTGCGCCGCGACGAGTCCCCCACCCGGGCGAACACCCCGGTCGTGGGCTGGGACGAGAAGCGCCGGAAGGTCAAGATCTCCCCGATCGCCCGCTGGACCCAGGAGGACGTGGACGCGTACGTCGCCGAACACGGCGTACTGACCAACCCCCTGCTGATGGACGGCTACGCCTCCGTCGGCTGCGCACCCTGCACCCGCCGGGTCCTGGCGGGCGAGGACGCGCGGGCCGGCCGCTGGGCCGGCCGCGCCAAGACCGAGTGCGGGCTGCACGGCTGACATGACCGTGTCTACGAAATGGGAGAACGACGTGACGACCGGAGCCACCGTCTGGCTCACGGGTCTGCCGAGTGCCGGCAAGACCACCATCGCGTACGAGCTGGCGGGCCGGCTGCGTGAGCAGGGCCACCTCGTCGAGGTGCTCGACGGCGACGAGATCCGCGAGTTCATCTCGGCGGGCCTCGGCTTCAGCCGCGAGGACCGGCACACCAACGTGCAGCGCATCGGCTTCCTCGCCGAACTCCTCGCCCGCAACGGCGTCAAGGCGCTGGTCCCGGTCATCGCCCCCTACGCCGACAGCCGCGAGGCGGTGCGCAAGCGCCACCAGGACGGCGGCACGGCGTACCTGGAGGTGCACGTGGCGACCCCGGTCGAGGTGTGCTCCGTACGCGATGTGAAGGGTCTGTACGCGAAGCAGGCCGCGGGCGAGCTGACGGGGCTCACCGGGGTCGACGACCCGTACGAGGCGCCCGAGGCGCCCGATCTGCGCGTCGAGTCGCAGAACCAGACCGTGCAGGAGTCGGCGGCGTCGGTGCACGCCCTGCTCACCGAGAGGGGACTGGCATGACGACGGCCGCACAGGTCAAGGAGGGCGGCGAGGGCACGGACAGCCCCTACACCCTGTCCCACCTGGACTCGCTGGAATCCGAGGCGGTGCACATCTTCCGTGAGGTGGCGGGCGAGTTCGAGCGGCCGGTGATCCTGTTCTCCGGCGGCAAGGACTCCATCGTCATGCTGCACCTGGCGCTGAAGGCGTTCGCTCCCGCGGCCGTCCCCTTCTCGCTGCTGCACGTCGACACCGGACACAACTTCCCCGAGGTCCTGGAGTACCGCGACCGTACGGTCGCCCAGCACGGGCTGCGGCTCCATGTGGCCTCCGTCCAGGACTACATCGACCGCGGTGTGCTCAAGGAACGCCCGGACGGCACCCGTAACCCGCTCCAGACCGTCCCGCTCACCGAGAAGATCCAGAGCGAGCGGTTCGACGCCGTCTTCGGCGGTGGCCGCCGCGACGAGGAGAAGGCCCGTGCCAAGGAACGGGTGTTCTCCCTGCGCGACGAGTTCTCCCAGTGGGACCCCCGCCGCCAGCGCCCCGAGCTGTGGAACCTCTACAACGGACGGCACGCCCCCGGCGAACACGTCCGTGTCTTCCCGCTCAGCAACTGGACCGAGCTCGACGTGTGGCAGTACATCGCCCGTGAGGGCATCGCACTGCCGCAGATCTACTTCGCGCACGAGCGCGAGGTGTTCCGGCGCGGCGGCATGTGGCTGACCGCCGGCGAGTGGGGCGGCCCCAAGGACGGGGAGACCGTCGAGAAGCGGCAGGTCCGCTACCGCACCGTCGGCGACATGTCCTGCACCGGCGCCGTCGACTCCGACGCCGACAGCATCGAGAAGGTGATCGCCGAGATCGCCGCCTCCCGGCTCACCGAGCGCGGCGCCACCCGCGCCGACGACAAGCTCTCCGAGGCCGCGATGGAAGACCGCAAGCGCGAGGGGTACTTCTAAGCATGAGCACCACGACGACCGAGGAACTCTCGGCCACCACCCTGCTGCGGTTCGCCACCGCGGGCTCCGTCGACGACGGCAAGTCCACGCTCGTCGGCCGGCTGCTGCACGACTCCAAGTCCGTCCTCGCCGACCAGCTGGAGGCCGTCGAGCGCGCCTCGGCGAGCCGGGGCCAGGACACTCCCGACCTGGCACTGCTCACCGACGGCCTGCGCGCCGAACGCGAGCAGGGCATCACCATCGACGTGGCCTACCGCTACTTCGCCACGCCCCGCCGCCGGTTCATCCTCGCCGACACCCCGGGCCACGTGCAGTACACGCGCAACATGGTCACCGGCGCCTCCACCGCCGAGCTCACGGTGATCCTCGTCGACGCCCGCAACGGCGTCGTCGAGCAGACCCGCCGGCACGCCGCCATCGCCGCCCTCCTCCGCGTCCCGCACGTGGTCCTCGCGGTCAACAAGATGGACCTCGTCGACTACCGGGAGTCCGTGTTCGCGGCGATCGCCGAGGAGTTCACGGCGTACGCGACCGAGCTGGGCGTCCCCGAGGTCACCGCGATCCCGATCTCGGCGCTCGCCGGGGACAATGTCGTGGAGGCGTCGGCGAACATGGACTGGTACGGCGGCCCGACGGTGCTGGAGCACCTGGAGACCGTCCCGGTCAGCCACGATCTGGCGCACTGCCACGCGCGGCTGCCCGTGCAGTACGTGATCCGGCCGCAGACCGCCGAGCACCCGGACTACCGTGGCTACGCGGGCCAGATCGCCGCCGGTACCTTCCGCGTCGGCGAGCGGGTGACGATCCTGCCGTCCGGCCGGACGACGACGGTCTCCGGCATCGACCTGCTCGGCAGGCCGGTCGACGTGGCCTGGACGACCCAGTCGGTGACCATCCTGCTGGCGGACGACATCGACGTCTCGCGCGGCGACCTGATCGTGCCCAGCAAGGACGCCCCGGCGACCACCCAGGACGTCGAGGCCACCGTCTGCCACGTCGCCGACCAGCCGCTGTCCGTCGGCCACCGCGTGCTGCTCAAGCACGGCACCCGCACGGTCAAGGCGATCGTCAAGGACATCCCGTCCCGTCTGACGCTCGACGACCTGTCCCTGCACCCGCACCCGGGACAGCTCGTCGCCAACGACATCGGCCGGGTGAAGATCCGCACCGCCGAGCCGCTGCCGGTCGACTCCTACGCCGACTCGCGCCGCACCGGCTCGTTCATCCTGATCGACCCGAACGACGGCACCACGCTCACCGCGGGCATGGTCGGCGAGTCCTTCGCCTCCCCGGAGCCGGTCAAGGACGAGGCCGAAGACGACGGTTGGGACTTCTGAGATGAAGACCAGCGACTTCTTCTCGATGTTCGCGAAGGAGGGCGGCCGCGTCGGCAGCGGCGCCCTCGGCAGCGGGCAGGGCGGAGTGGCGCGATGTGTGCGGTGACGTACGCGCACTGCCTGCGCGCCCTCACCCCCCACCGCAAGCGAAGACCTGCCGATCTCCCGGCCACGACCTGAGAGACCGTGACCCGCCGGGCCAACGAGAGGAAAGCCTCCCGTGCCTGCCAACCGCTCAACCCTTCTTCGCCGCGGCCTCGCCGTGGCCGCCGCGCTCCCCCTCCTCGCACTCGCCGCCTGCGGCTACGGGTCGAAGGCCGAAAGCGACACCTCCGACGCGAAGGTCGCCGCCGGGGCCAAGAAGATCGACGGCCTCGACTCCGTCAAGATCGGCTACTTCGGCAACCTCACCCACGCCACCGCGCTGGTCGGCAACCAGAAGGGCTTCTTCCAGAAGGAGCTCGGCGCCACCCGGGCCAAGTACCAGATCTTCAACGCCGGCCCGTCCGAGATCGAGGCCCTCAACTCGGGCTCCATCGACATCGGCTGGATCGGCCCCTCCCCGGCGATCAACGGCTACACCAAGTCGGCCGGCAAGAACCTGCGGATCATCGGCGGGTCGGCGTCGGGCGGTGTGAAGCTCGTGGTGAACCCGAAGAAGATCAAGTCCCTGAAGGACGTCAAGGGCAAGCGGATCGCGACCCCGCAGCTCGGCAACACCCAGGACGTGGCGTTCCTGAACTGGGTGGCGGAGCAGGGCTGGAAGGTCGACGCGGAGAGCGGCAAGGGCGATGTGTCGGTGGTCCGCACCGACAACAAGGTGACCCCGGACGCCTACAAGTCCGGTTCCGTCGACGGCGCCTGGGTGCCGGAGCCGACCGCGTCCAAGCTGGTGGCCGAGGGTGCCAAGGTGCTCCTGGACGAGTCGACGCTGTGGCCGGACAAGAAGTTCGTGATCACGAACATCATCGTGTCGCAGAAGTTCCTCACGGAGCACCCGAAGGCCGTCGAGGCCGTTCTGAGGGCGTCGGCCGAGACCAACAAGTGGATCAACGCCAACCCGGACGAGGCGAAGGCCGCGGCGAACAGGCAGCTGGGCATCGACTCCGGCAAGGAGCTGCCCGCCGGCGTCCTGGACCCGGCGTGGAAGTCCATCCAGATCACCGACGACCCGCTGGCCTCCACGCTCGACGCCGAGGCGCGGCACGCGGTCAAGGCGGGTCTGCTGGAGGATCCGAAGCTGGACGGCATCTATGACCTCACTCTCCTGAACAAGGTCCTCGAGGCCGAGGGCGAGAGCACCGTCGACGACGCCGGTCTCGGCGTCAAGTAAGTCCGGATCCGAGAGTTCCCAGGAGGTGACGATCATGGCAACCGCCCTCGCCAAGGCCGATGACGTCGAGGTGGTCGAGCACGCCGCCCGCATCGAGCACGTCTCGAAGTCCTTCGCCGGTCCCGCCGGGCAGCAGCTCGTCCTCGACGACATCACGCTGGATGTCGCGCCGGGCGAGTTCGTCACCCTTCTGGGGGCCTCGGGCTGCGGCAAGTCGACCCTGCTGAACCTGGTGGCCGGGCTCGACCAGCCGTCCGCCGGCAGCATCACGACCCACGGGCGCCCCGCCCTGATGTTCCAGGAACACGCCCTGTTCCCGTGGCTCACCGCGGGCAAGAACATCGAACTCGCCCTGAAGCTCGGGGGAGTTGCGAAGAACGAGCGGCGCGGCCGGGCCGAGGAGCTGCTCGAACTCGTACGGCTCAAGGGCTCGTACGGCAAGCGTGTGCACGAGCTGTCCGGTGGTATGCGCCAGCGTGTGGCCATGGCCCGCGCGCTCGCCCAGGACAGCCGGCTGCTGCTGATGGACGAGCCGTTCGCGGCGCTCGACGCCATCACCCGCGACCTGCTGCACGACGAACTGACCCGGATCTGGGAGGAGACGGGGCTGTCCGTCCTGTTCGTCACGCACAACGTGCGCGAGGCGGTACGGCTCGCGCAGCGGGTCGTGCTGCTGTCGTCCCGTCCGGGCCGGGTGGCCCGCGAGTGGCAGGTGGACATCCCCCAGCCGCGGCGTATCGAGGACGCGCCGGTCGCCGAACTGTCCCTCGAGATCACCGATGTACTGCGTGGGGAGATCCGCCGTCATGGCCAGCACTGAGACGAAGACCGCCACGGACGCGGGAAGCGTCGAGGCCGGCCTGGACGCGCTGGAGAGCGCCGTCACCGGCCGGACTCCGTTCCGGCAGACCTTCACCGGCAAGATCCTGCCACCGCTCGTCGCCACCGCGGTGGTGCTGGCCGTGTGGCAGGCCCTGATCTCGTTCAGGATCGTCGACGATCCGACGAAGCTCCCGTCACCCGCCGACGTGGGCAAGGAGTTCAAGGACGCCTGGCTGGAAGGCAAGCTGCTCGGCTACATCTGGACGAGTGTCTCGCGCGGTCTGCTGGGCTTCCTGTTCGCGCTGGCCATCGGCACCCCGCTGGGTCTGCTGGTGGCGCGGGTGAAGTTCGTGCGCGCGGCCATCGGCCCGGTCCTGTCCGGCCTCCAGTCGCTGCCGTCCGTGGCGTGGGTGCCGCCGGCGGTGATCTGGCTGGGCCTGGACAACTCGATGATGTACGCGGTGATCCTGCTCGGCGCCGTCCCGTCCATCGCCAACGGCCTGGTGTCCGGCATCGACCAGGTGCCGCCGCTGTTCCTGCGGGCCGGCCGCACGATGGGTGCGACGGGCCTGAAGGGTGCCTGGCACATAGTCCTGCCGGCCGCGCTGCCGGGCTACCTGGCGGGTCTGAAGCAGGGCTGGGCGTTCTCCTGGCGTTCGCTGATGGCGGCGGAGATCATCGCCTCCTCCCCCGATCTGGGCATCGGCCTGGGCGCGCTGCTGGAGAACGGCCGCAACGCCAGTTCCATGTCGATGGTGTTCGAGGCCATCTTCCTGATCCTGTTCGTCGGTATCGCCATCGACCTGCTGATCTTCAGTCCGCTGGAGCGGTGGGTGCTGCGCAGCCGTGGCCTGCTCGTGAAGGGCTGAAGTCGCGTGCGCCAAAAGCCGGTTCTTCTCGTCATCGCCCACGGCAGCCGCGACCCGCGGCACGCCGCGACCGTGCACGCCCTGGTGCGGCGGGTACGGTCACTGCGGCCGGGGCTGCGCGTGGAGACCGGCTTCCTGGACTTCAACGTCCCGTCCGTGCACGGGGTGCTGGAGTCGCTGGCGGCGGAGGGCGTACGTGACGTCGTGGCGCTCCCGCTCCTGCTGACCCGCGCCTTCCACGCGAAGGCGGACATCCCGGCGGTGCTGCGGGACGCCCCGCCGCGGTTGCGGATCCGGCAGGCGGAGGTGCTCGGCCCGTCGCCGCTGCTGCTTTCGGCGCTCGAGCGCCGTCTGTACGAGGCGGGCCTGACGCCCGCCCACAAGTCCTCGACCGGGGTCGTGCTGGCCTCGGCGGGATCCACCGACCCGGAGGCGATCGCAGTGATCGCAGCAATCGCGCGGGAGTGGCGGCACACCGGTTGGTGCGCCGTGCGGCCTGCGTTCGCCTCCGCATCCCTTCCCCGTACCGAGGACGCGGTGAGAGAGCTGCGAGAGCTCGGCTGTGCGCGGGTCGCGGTCGCCCCGTACGTCCTGGCCCCCGGTTTCCTGCCGGACCGCATCGCGCGGGGCGCGGCGGAGGCGGACGTGCTGGCCGACGTGCTCGGCCCGGCGCCGGAGGTGGGGCGCCTGCTGCTGGAGCGGTACGACGCGGCGCGCGCCCCGATGCTCGCCGCTGTGGGCGCTTAGCGGCACAGCTCGTCGCCGAGCGTGGTTCTGGTGTACCGGACGATCCGTCCGCTGCGGGTGCGGCTGAGCAGGCCCGCGTCGTAGAGGACGGCCAGGTGCTGGCTGACGGCGCCGGGGGTGACCTCGAGGCGGTGGGCCAGCTCCGTGGTGGACGCCGGTTCGGCGAGCAGCAGGAGCAGCCGGGCGCGGGGGCGGCCCAGGAGGCGTGCCAGTGCGCGGTCGGTGACCGGGGGCGGCTTCTCCGAGAGGGTGGCCCGGCCGCGGGCCGGATAGATGAGCGTCGGTGGGCGCGAGGGGTCGATCAGCGGCTGGGCGCCGCGGGCGAACAGGGTGGGCAGCAGCACCATGCCACGCCCGGCGATGCTGATTCCGGGCTCGGGCCACGGGGCGCGCCCCCAGAAGTCCTCGGTGGCGAGCCGGAGGTCGTGGCCGGTCCAGCTGAGCCGCGCGTCGAGTCCCGACAGCAGCGCGCCGACGCCCTGCTCGGTCAGCACCCGCCCCCGGTGGGCGAGGTCGGCCTCCAGGATGCTCTGCACCCGGGGCCACCAGTCGTCGGCCAGGCAGGCGTGCCAGTAGGCGTCGAGGGCGTCCGCGATCCGGGTGAGGAGCGCGGCGGGGTCGGCCAGGCCCTGGGCGACGACGGACGGCAGGGCGTCCTCGGTGCGGTAGGTGGCCCGGAAGTCGGTGTCGACCAGGCCGTGCGGGGTGGCGCGGACCTCGTCCAGTTCGTCGGCGAAGGCGGGGCGGGCCCGTTCGGGGCGCGGGGTGAGGAAGTCCGGCACCCACAGCCAGGGGGCGACGAGGGCGGTGAGCAGCTCGTGGTCGAGGGACTCCATGCGGGGACGGATACGGCGCAGCCAGGGCCGGTGGTGGGGATAGCGGCCCGGGTCGTGCAGGCAGCGCAGCGAGAACACCGCCTCCTGCAGCGGGGAGTAGGCGAAGGAGGTGGTGGCGAGGTCGTCGACGGCGAAGCGGAACTCAATCATTGAGCTCCACGCTAAATGATTGTCGGCCTCCCGCGGCCGGACGGTTCGCTGTTCCCATGACGACGACACCGCGATCCCCGGCCGCCGACGCGGCGGCGGCCGCGCGCCCGGAGCGTGCCACCCGAGCCGCCGGACTGCTCCCCGCCGACCCGGCGCTGCGCCGCGCCACCCTCCTCACCCTGGTCAACTCCCTCGGCAACGGTCTCTACTTCCCGCTGGGCGTGCTGTACTTCACGCGCGTCGTCGGCCTCGACGCCACCGCCGTGGGGCTCGGTCTGACGATCGCGGGGCTGGTCGGGGTGGTGGCGGGCGTCCCCGCGGGACGGGCCGCCGACCGGTGGGGGGCCCGGCAGGTCGGGGCGCTGCTGTGGGGCGGCACGGGCGTGGCCACGGCGGCCTACGTCCTGGTGGACTCGTACGCCGGTTTCCTCGCCTCGGTGATCTGCGCGACCGGGCTGCAGATGGCCAGTCGCGGGGTGCAGGGCGCGATCTACGCGGACGTGCTGCCCGCGGCGACACGGGTGGAGGCGCGGGCCTATCTGCGGATGGTCACGAACGTGGGCATCGGGGTGGGCGGCGCGTTCGGGGCGGTCGCGCTGCAACTGGACACGAGGGCCGCGTACGGGACGGCGATCGTGCTGAACGCGCTGTCGTTCTTCGGGCCCGCGCTGATGGTGCGCCGGCTGCCGCTGGCTCCGCACGCGCTGGACCGGGCGCGGCACGCGGCCGACGCGCCGGCCGCGGAGCGCTGGCGTGCGGTGCGGGATCTGCCGTACCTGGCGGTGACGGTGCTCAACGCGGTGCTGTGCGTGCAGTACACCCTGAGCGAGGTCGGTCTGCCGCTGTGGATCGTGGAGCGGACCGAGGCACCGCGCTGGACGGCGGCCCTGCTGCTGATCGTGAACTGTGTACTGGTGGCGCTGCTGCAGGTGCGGGTGGCCCGGCGCGCCTCCCGGGTCCCGGCGGCGGTCCGGGCGATGGGGTGGGCGGGCCCGCTGCTCACGGTGTCCTGTGCGGCGTACGCGGTGTCCGCGGGGCTGTCCCCGGTGTGGGCGGTGGCGGCGCTGACCGTGGGCGCGGTGGTGCAGGTCCTCGCCGAGGTGCTGTCCGCGGCGGGTGGCTGGACCCTTGGCTACGAACTCGCCGACGCCCGTGCCCACGGCGTCTACCAGGGTGTGTTCGGGGTGGGTGTGTCCGCCGGGATGATGGCGGGTCCGGCGCTGGTCACGGTGACGGCGATCCAGCAGGGCGGGGCGGGCTGGGCGGTGCTGGGCGTGCTGTTCGCGGCGGCGGGCCACGCGGTGGGTCCCGCCGTGCGCTGGGCGCGGCGGGACGGGGACTGGCGGGGCGAGCCCGCCTGACGGGGCCCGGTGGTTCGTCCGCGGTCCGGCGCTCCCCTGTGACGTCGGACCGCGGACGGCCGGCCCCCGGGCACCGGGGGGGGGGGGCGTGGGCCGGCTGTTGGGGTCCCCCCCCCCCCACTGGGGGGCCCGGGGGGGGTGGTGGATCCATTGCGCACGGAACGCGTGCGCCGGGCTCCGCGCGACGCCAGGG
>NZ_JBHYKH010000187.1:0-1829 GCF_042741275.1 Streptomyces sp. NPDC058964 | reverse complement strand
CACGGGACTCTCTCACGCGGCCGCGATCCCCGCGGCCGCGGCGGGGGGGGCCGCGGGCGGGGGGGCGGGGGGGGTGGGGGCGCCCGGCGCGGCCCGGCCCCCCTGCGCCCCCCCCCCCGCCACGGCCGGCCCACGGTCTCCGGCTCGCGCGCGCCTTCCCGCCGTGTCCGGCCTTTTAGTACTGCGTTTCTTGCGCCGTATGTGTCACACCGGGTCAGATTTCGGATCCGCTCGGCACGCAAAGGTCAACTTGTATACGTTATGGGCTAGTTGGAGTGGCGTCGGGTCAGTCGAAGCGGAGTCCTCCCGTGCGGGTGCGCTTGAGTTCGAAGACGTCCGGGTGGCCGGCGAGGACGCGGAAGCCGTCGAAGAGTTCGGCCGCCCGTTCGCCACGCGGAACGGCACGCAGCACCGGGCCGAACCACACCGTTCCGTCGACGTGCAGGGTCGGCGTTCCCACGTAGACCCCCGATTCCGGTTCCGCACCCGCCTCGTGGCTCCGGCGCACGGCGTCGTCGTGGCCGGGGTCGTGCGCGGCGGCCGCCAGGTCGGCCGGAAGCCCGAGTCCGGCGAGGGACTCGGCGACGACGGCGTCGAAGTCCTTCATCCCGTGCTCGTGGATCCGCGTACCGAACGCGGTGTACAGATCGCGCAGCACCTCCTCGCCGTGCCGCTGGGCGGCGGCCACGGCGACCCGCACCGGGCCGATCGAGCGGTCCACCAGGTCCCGGTACCAGTCGGGGAGTTCGTTGCCGGTGTTGTGCAGGTACAGGCTCATCACATGGAAGCGGAGGTCGAGCGGGCGTACACGCTCGACCTCCAGGAGCCAGCGGGAGGTGATCCAGGCGAAGGGACAGGCCGGGTCGAAGTAGAGGTCGACCCTGGTCCCGGTCTCGGAGTGCGTCATGCGGGCGACGCTAGTCCGCAAGTGGCCCAGGATCACGACCCACTTGCACGCGTTCTCATTGACCCACTTCCACGGCCCCGATGTCGATCCGCCCGAGCCGCTCCGGCTCCGCGATCACCTCGATCTCCGTGATCCGGTCGTCCGCGACGGTGAAGGCCAGCACCAGCCGCAGTCGGCCGAACGGCGCCATCACCAGGCCGAACCCGCCGTCCAGCAGGGCGAGTCCGGTGAACTGCGCACGGGCGACGGCGGCCATGGCACCGCGGGCGACCGGGCCGGCGCCCCGGACGGTGACCGGTTCGGGGGTGGGGACGACCAGCGCATCGGCACGCAGGACCACGTCCGGGTCGAGCAGTGCCACCAGCGCCGCCAAGTCCCCACCACGGGTGGCTGCCAGGACGGCCTCGACGACCGCGCGGCGGCGGCCCGGCCCACCGGCCGGAGCGGGCGTGCGGCCCCGGACCCGCCGGCGGGCCCGGCTGGCGAGCTGCCGGGTGGCGGCCGGGGTCTTCTCGATCAGCGGGGCGATCTCGTCGAAGGGCACCGCGAACATGTCGTGCAGCACGAAGGCGACCCGTTCGGGGGGCGCCAGCGCGTCGAGGACGACCAGCAGGGCCACCCCGACCTCGTCGGCCATCAGTGCCTCCCGCGCCGGATCGCCCCCGCCCGCCGCGCCCGCCGCCGCATCCGGCTGTTGCGCCTCCAGCGGCTCCTCGCGCCGGATCCGCCGCGCCCGCAGCAGGTTCAGGCACACCCGGGTCACCACGGTGGTCAGCCACCCGGTGAGGTTCTCCACCCCGCTGACGCCGGCCCGGTCGGCGCGCATCCACTCCTCCTGCACCGCGTCTGCGGACTCGGCCGCCGAGCCGAGAAACCGGGAGGACACTGACTGCAGATTCGGCCGGTCCGCCTAGAAAAGAAG
>NZ_JBHYKH010000186.1:0-15808 GCF_042741275.1 Streptomyces sp. NPDC058964 | reverse complement strand
GCCCCCGCGGCGCCCCCCGCGGCCCCCGCCCCCCCCTGCGGCGTGTCCCCCACGGCGCCCTGCTCGTTGAAGGCGGGGCCGGCGATGTCCAGGTGGGCCCAGGTGATGCCCTCCCCGACGAACTCGCGCAGGAAGAGGCCGGCGACCAGGCCGCCGCCCGCGCGCTCACCCATGTTGGCGATGTCGGCGGTGGGGGAGTCCATGCCCTTGCGCAGGTGCTCGGGCAGCGGCATCGGCCACGAGGGCTCGCCGACCTCCTCGGCGGTCTCGTGCACCGTCGTGCGGAACGCGTCGTCGTTGGCCATGACGCCCATGGTCCGGTTGCCGAGCGCCAGCACCATGGCGCCGGTCAGCGTCGCCACGTCCACGATCGCGTCCGGCTTCTCGGCGGAGGCGGCCCACAGCGCGTCGGCCAGGACCAGCCGGCCCTCGGCGTCCGTGTTGAGCACCTCGACGGTCTTGCCGCTGTACATGCGCAGCACGTCACCGGGGCGCACGGCACTGCCCGAGGGCATGTTCTCGGCCAGCGCCAGCCAGCCGGTGACGTTGACCTCCAGGCCCAGGCGCGCGGCCGCGACGACGGCGGCGAACACGGCGGCCGCGCCGCTCATGTCGCACTTCATCGTCTCGTTGTGACCGGCCGGCTTGAGGGAGATGCCGCCCGAGTCGTAGGTGATGCCCTTGCCGACGAAGGCCAGGTGCTTCTTCGCCTTCGAGCTCGTGTACGACAGCTTCACCAGGCGCGGGGCGGCCGCCGAGCCGCCGCCGACGCCCAGGATGCCGCCGTAGCCGCCCTTGGTCAGGGCCTTCTCGTCGAGCACCTGCACCTTGATGCCGTGCTCCTTGCCGGCCGCCTGCGCGATGGCGGCGAACGCGGCCGGGGTGAGGTCGTTGGGCGGGGTGTTGACCAGGTCGCGGGCGCGGTTGAGCTCCTCGGAGACGGCGGTGGCGCGGGCCAGGGCCGCCTTGTGCACGGCGTCGCGGGGCTTGCCGCCGAGCAGGGAGGCCTCGGCGAGCGGCGCCCTGCCGTTGCGCGCCTTGGGGTCCTTCCCGTTCTCCTTGTACGCGTCGAAGGAGTAGGCGCCGAGCAGCACGCCCTCGGCGATCACGCCGACGGCGTCGGCGTCGGCGACGGGGAGGGCGAAGGCCGCCTTCTTGGTCCCGGCCAGCGCGCGGGCGGCGACACCGGCGGCCCGGCGCAGCGCCTCGGCGCCGTAGGACGCGTCCTTCGCGGGCTCCGCGCCCAGGCCCACCGCGACCACGAGCGGCGCCTTGAAGCCGGCCGGGGAGGGCAGCTTCGTCAGCTCGCCCTCGGCACCGGAGGCGCCGAGGGTCTCCAGGACGTCGGCGAGCCGGCCGTCGTACGCCTTGTCCACGGACTCGGCGCCCGGCGCGACGACCAGGTCCCCGGACCTGGATGCGGTGCCCTTGGCGACACCGATCACGATCGCGTCGGCCCGCAGGCCGGGCGCCGCGGCGGTGCTGAGAGTGAGAGCAGTCACTGTGGTGAAATCTCGCTTCCGATGTGAAGTTGCTGTGGCCGAGTGGGTGGGTCGACCGGGCCCGGGAGCCGACCCCGGGCCGGGGTGCGTCTCAAGCGGGGCCTTCACCCTGTCGGCGAACACCCGGGACGAGCCTACGCGCGTGTGCGGGCTCGCTCATTCCCGCATGCGTTCATCCGTACGTGGTGCCGTGACCGCCTTCCGGTCCCCTCGGGTGACCTGAGCCACACTCCTGAGGTTGCGGGTGGCGTACACGGCCGTGAACCTCAGTATGACCAGCGGCGGCTACCAGGATCGAGCGGGCTCTCCCGTGACCGGATCCACGGCGGCACCGGGCGCGCCCAGGCCGAACCCGGTGACCGAGGTGCCCGCCAGCCGGTCGGCGAGGGAGCGGCGGCCGGGAGCGAGCACCGGCAGGGCGTTGACCAGGAACAGCAGGACCGCCAGCGCCCACACCAGGACCGACAGCAAGAAGTGACCCTCGATCAGCAGGACGCAGGCCACCGCGTACACGGCGACGTCGGCGGCGGTGGTGACGGCGGCCCGCCGGGCGGCGTACCGCGACAGCCGCGGGGTGACGCGCAGCCCGGCGATCCCCTTGCCCAGGGTGCGGCCGAGGAGGGCGAGGCACGCCCACTGGTAGAGGAACGTGACCACGACGAGTGCCGCGAAGGCCTCCTCCACCTGCAGTACGGCCTTGTTCCACAGGGACAGCCCGAGGTGCGTCGAGGCGTCGACGACGTCACCGCGGGAGGTCAGCAGGTCGAAACCGCCACGCGTCGCCAGTTCCGGAACGTCGGTGACGAGCGCGGATATCCGGTGGAAGGTGAGCACGGCCAGCAGCGAGGCCGCCGCCAGCACCAGCCCGAAGTCTATGAACCAGGCCACGGCACGGCGCAGCTTCGGCATGGATGTCCCCCGATCACACTCATATGCCCATGTCGGCGGACGAGCCTAGCGACCCAGTGACAGAACCACGAGCGCCGTCGTCGCCGCGGTCTCGGCGAGTCCGCCGAACACGTCGCCGGTGACCCCGCCGAAGCGGCGGGTGCAGTGGCGCAGCAGCAGCTCGGCCGCGACGACGGCGGCGACGACCGAGAGGGCGGTACGAGCGATGTCGTACGCCCCGAAGAGGGCGCCGCCGCCCGCGGCCGCGGCGGCGACGGCGAGGGCGACGGCCACCGCGCCGCCGGCCGGTACCACCCCGGCCACCGCCGCCCCCAGGCCCTCCGGCCGTGCGGCCGGTACCCCGGCACGGGCGGCCAGGGTCAGCGCCAGCCGGGCGGCGGTCGCGGAGACCACGGCGGCCAGCGCGCCCCGCGCCCAGGAGCCGCCGTACGCCTGTGCCAGCGCGGCCACCTGGGCGAGCAGCACGAAGACCAGGGTGAGCACGCCGAACGGCCCGATGTCCGACTGCTTCATGATCCGCAGTGCGTCCTCGGCGGGCTTGCCGCTGCCCAGTCCGTCCGCGGTGTCGGCGAGTCCGTCCAGGTGCAGGCCGCGGGTGAGCACGGCGGGTACGGCGGCGGTGGCGACGGCGGCGAGCGGGGTGCCCGCGCCGAGGACCAGCAGCAGGAGCCCGGCCGCGGCGGCCGTGACGCCGACGGCCAGGCCGGCCAGCGGGGCGCACAGCATGCCGGCGCGGGCCGCCTCGCGGTCCCAGCGGGTCACCTTGACCGGGAACACGGTGAGGGTGCCGAAGGCGAAGCGCAGGCCGTCCGGCCAGGGGGTCTTGAGCACCGGCGCAGGTTACCCGCAGGCCGGTCGGAGCCGGACGGCCGGTCGGTGGGATCGGCATGTGGGATCGGCATCCATGATCGGAAGATAAAGTGCGCATATGGGGCACTGGCTGTATCGGAACATCATCGAACCCGGCAAACTCCCCCTGCTCATCGCCCTGACCGCCTTCGTCCTGACCTTCGTGATCACCCGGGTCATCACCCGGCTGATCCGGGCGGGCAGAGGCCCGTTCGGCAACGTCAGGGCGGGCGGTCTGCACATCCACCACGTCGTCCCCGGTGTCCTCCTCGCCGTCGTCGGCGGGTTCGGCGCCGTCGCGAGCGTCGGCCGTGGCTTCGGCGCTGACCTGTCCGCCGTGCTCTTCGGGGTCGGCGTGGGTCTGGTCCTGGACGAGTTCGCGCTGATCCTGCACCTCGACGACGTCTACTGGACCGAGGAGGGCCGCAAGAGCGTCGAGGTCGTCGCCGTCACCGCCGCGCTCGTGGGCCTCCTGCTCGCGGGCTTCGCCCCGTTCGGCGTCAACGACCTCTCCCAGGAGGAGTTCGAGGACCGCGGCACGGTCATCGCGACCGTCGCCACCAACTTCGCCTTCTCCCTCGTCGCGCTCGCCAAGGGCAAGGCGCGCACGGCGATCTTCGGCGTGGTCGTCCCCCTGGTCGCCCTCGTCGGCGCGATCCGCCTGGCCCACCCCGGATCCCCCTGGGCCCGCCGCTTCTACCGCAAGCGGCCCCGCGCCCGCGCCAGATCGGCCCTGCGCGCCTACCGCCACGACCGCCGCTGGGCCGCTCGCAGCCGCGCCTTGCAGGACTGGATCGGCGGCAAGCCGGACTCGAACCCGCCACAACTTCCGGGCCGCCGGTGACGGCGCGGTCCGGTCCGGCGCCGGCGGGCCCGGCCGGGGCGGCCGTGTGTCGCGGGGAGGACCGGCCGCGCTCGGTCCGGATCGGCCGCGACTGCCGTGGGCGCCCCGGCTCGCAGCCGTGCCCTGCGGTACCGGCCCGGCCGGCCGTGCGGCGCCGGCCGGCCGGGCGAGGTGTGCCCATCTGGCTCGGGCCGCCCGCGGGGCTGCTTCGGGTCGGGCTGTGCGGCTGTCGCCGGGACCTGCGTCGGGCGGCCCGCAGGGCTGGATCGTGGCGAGTCGGAAGCGGACCCCGCTGCGGGTTCCGGGGCGTCGGGGAGCCGTCCGGCTCAGGGGCGGATCCGTGGGAGGCCGGTGCCGGTGCCGGTGCGGACGTGGAGCCGGGCGCGGTCGCGCCTGCGCAGCAGCGCCGTCACCCCGCACAGCGCCGTCACGCCCGCGATCGCCGCCAGGTGCTCCTTGCCGGCGAGGTTCTCCTTCAGTGCCACCTCGACCAGCATGGCCGTGACCACCCCGGCCGCCGTGACATGGGCGCCGTACCGCCAGCCCACGTACACCGCGAGCCCCACCACGGCCGCCGACGGACCGGTGTCCACGACGTGGGCGTCCGAGCCGGGCAGCCCGGTCGGGACGTGCGGACCCAGCGCGATGCCCACGCGCGCGTACAGGGTCCCGGCGAGCGTGGCGACGTAGGCGATGCCCAGGGTCCGCCACCAGCCGAGGCAGAGCTCCGCGATCCCGAACACGAACAGGATCTGCAGGAGCGCGCCCCACACCGGCAGGTCCAGCGCCGGGACGAACAGCGACAGCGGAGTACGCAGGAGCGCCAGCCACAGTGGGTCCTGAGCCCGTACGGCCCCGATGTTCTGAACGAACCGGTAACCCCAGGACTGGTTCTGCACGAACTGCAGCACGGCTGTCAGACACACCGCCGCGACAGTTATCGGGATCGCCCGCCGGTGCCGCTTGAGGAGCGGCTCGCGCACGGTGACATGGAGCAGTCCCCATTCGGCGCGGGCCCAGCGGGCGATGGTCTTCATCTGTGCGTCTCCAGGTGCTTGCGGTACAGCCACTTCGGCAGTCCCGGCGCCCCCAGGAACCCCTCCGCGCGCGCCGACGCCAGGCCGATGCGCGGCAGATCCGCGCTCTTCTCGAAGAGCAGGAACCGCGGCTCCCAGATGGGCCGGTACTTCGCGTTGGCGCGGTACAGCGACTCGATCTGCCACCAGCGCGAGAAGAAGCTGAGCAGCGACCGCCACAGCCTCAGCACCGGCCCGGCGCCGAGGCGTGCGCCACGTTCGAAGACCGAACGGAACATGGCGAAGTTCAGCGAGACTTGCGTGATCTTGATCTCGCGGGCCCGGCGCAGCAGCTCGATGACCATGAACTCCATCAGACCGTTGTCGGAGTCCCGGTCCCGCCGCATGAGGTCGAGCGACAGCCCGTGCGGCCCCCAGGGCACGAAGGACAGCAGGGCCTTCAGCTCGCCGGAGGGGCCGTCCCTGCACTCCAGCATGACGCACTGCCCGTCACCCGGGTCCCCGAGCCGTCCGAGCGCCATGCTGAACCCGCGCTCGGTCGCCCCGTCCCGCCAGTCGTCGGCCCGTCTGAGCAGGTACGCCATCTCGTCGCCGGGAATGTCCTCGTGCCGCCGGATGCGCACCTCGTACCCGGCCCGCTTCACCCGGTTGTACGCCTGCCGGACGGTCCGCATCGCCCGTCCCTCGAGCGTGAAGTCGGCCACCTCCACGATCGCCTCGTCGCCGAGCTCCAGGGCGTCGAGACCGTGCCGCGCGTACACGGTCCCCGCCTCCTCGCTCGCCCCCATCACGGCCGGGATCCACCCGTGCTCCCGCGCCTTTGCCAGCCACGGCGCGATCGCCCCGGGCCAGGCCTCCGGGTCACCGATCGGATCCCCGGAGGCCAGTGACACCCCGCCCACGACCCGGTACGCCACCGCGGCCTTTCCGGTCGGCGACCACACGACACTCTTCTCCCGGCGCAGCGCGAAGTACCCGAGGGAGTCCCGCTCGCCGTGCCGGTCGAGCAGCGCCCGCAGCCGCTTCTCGTCGTCCTCGGTGAGCGGGTCGACGGCGCGCCGGGAGCGGAAGGCGGCGTAGAGGACGGCGAGGACGAGGACCGTGCTGAGCACGTTGACGACGACGTTGACCCAGTTGGGGGTGGAGATCCCGGGGAAGTGCGACTCGTCGGCCGCGACCGAGATCAGCCGCAGCGTGCCGTAGTGCCAGCGCTCCAGGAACGTCGAACGCGCGCTGTCCGGCGCCTGGTTGGTGACCGTCACCAGGAGCGCGGCCAGCAGGGAGGCGAGCAGCCCGCCGCCGACGGCGACGGTGGCGGCGAGCTTGGGATTGGACCGGTCGCCCTTGGCGTAGAACTCCCGCCGCCCGGCCAGCAGCGCCCCTACGAAGGCGGCCGTGAGGACCAGGGAGAGCCAGTTCTGCGCGTACTGCCGGATCTCCGGGAACACCATGGCGAGGGCGAACAGGGCCAGGAACAGCCCGCTCAGCACCAGGTTGAGAATCCACGCCGCCCGCTTGCGCCGCCGCATGGTGATCGCCAGGAAGGCGGTGAACACGCCCGAGGCGAAACCGGCCGTCAGCAGGTAGGGGGTGAAGAAGTTCTCCTGGTTGTGCCGCCGCACGTCCTGCCCGAGGGAGACCCAGACCGCGCTGAGGAAGTTGACGAAGGCGACTGCCCGCAGGTACCAGACGGCGAAGGCGGCGGCCCGCCGGGAGGCCCCGGTGGACCGCCGCTCACTGTCGCCCGGGCGTTCCGGGCCGGCTTGCTGTTCCGCGGCAATTCGGGCATCTCCCATGGGGGAGGATCATATGGGCGCGGACGCGGCGAACCATGGCATCCAGGCCGTCAGGCCGGGCCTTCCTCCCCGGCCCCGCGCTCCTCGGCGAGCCCCTCGGCCGGCTCCCCGGACTCCTCGCCGGTCTCCTTCTCCGTCTCCTTGTCGGGGAGTTCCGCCGCCAGCGCGGCCGCGGCCTGGACCAGCGGCAGCGCGAGCAGTGCCCCCGTGCCCTCCCCGAGGGTCACCCCCTGGTCGAGGAGCGGCTCCAGTGCCATCCGGTCCAGCGCCTTCGCCTGGCCCGGTTCCCCGCTGTTGTGCCCGGCCAGCCACCAGTCCGGCGCCCGGAAGGCGATCCGCTGCCCGACCAGCGCGCACGCGGACGCGACGACGCCGTCCAGGATCACCGGCAGCTTCCGTACGGCGGCCTGCAGCAGGAACCCGGTCATCGCGGCGAGATCGGCCCCGCCCACGGTGGCCAGCAGTTCCAGTTGGTCCCCGAGCACGGGCCGGGCCCGGCGCAGCGCGTCACGCACGGCCGCGCACTTGCGCATCCACGCCAGGTCGTCGATGGCGACTCCACCCCGCCCGGTGACCACGGAGGCGTCGGTTCCGCACAGCGCCGCGACGAGCACGGCCGCCGCGGTGGTCCCGCCCACGCTGACATCGCCGAGCACCACGAGATCCGTACCGGAGTCGGCCTCCTCGTCGGCCACCGCGACACCCGCCCGGAAGGCCGCCTCCGCCTCCTGCGGGGTCAGTGCGTCCTCGACGTCGATACGGCCGCTGCCGCGCCGCACCCGGTGGCGCACGACCTCCGCCGGCAGCGCGTCCGGCTCGCAGTCCAGGGCCATGTCCACGACCCGTACCGGGACGCCGAGCCGTCGCGCGAGCACCGACACCGGGCTGCCGCCCTCCAGCACGGACCGCACCAGCCGCTCCGCGGTGCCCGCGGGCCGCGCGGAGACGCCCAGTTCGGCGATCCCGTGGTCACCGGCGAAGAGTACGACCCGCGGCCGTTCGACCGGCCGTACCGGAACGGTGCCCTGCGCTGCGGCCAGCCACTCACCCAGGTCGTCGAGGCGCCCCAGTGACCCCGGCGGCACGACCAGACGTTCCCGGCGCGCCTCGGCGTCGCGGCGCACGCCGCCGTCCGGGCGCTCGATCAGATCGGTGAAGTCGTCGACATTAAGCGAGCTCATTCGCCGAACAGTACCGGCACCGAACGGACGGTTCCGCGCCACATCGCCACCACACCCGTACGGCGTCTTGGCACCCAAGATCGCGATCCCATACGTTCCGTTTTGCAGCGGATTGTCGCACAGGGAGCCGCCCATGCCGCCCTCGCCCCCCACACCGCAGTCCACCGACGGACTCCACGAGCCACGCCGCCAGAACTGCCCCTGGTGCGGCTCGGGAAGCCTGCGCACCCGGCTGCGCGCGTCCGGCCGCCGCAGGCCCGGACCGGGCACCTTCGTGGTCGACGAGTGCCGCGACTGCGCCCACGCCTTCCAGAACCCACGGTTCACCTCGGAGGGACTCGCCTTCCACCACCGCGACTTCTACGAGGGACACCTGGAGGACTTCGCCGAACGCATTCTCACCACCCGTGCCGGACGCCGGCGTTACCGGGCCGCGGCCCGCGCGATGCTGGCGCTGCCCGAACCGGAGAGCTGGCTGGACGTCGGCACGGGGCACGCCCACTTCCCGGAGACCGCGCGGGAACTCTTCGCGTACACGTCCTTCGACGGCCTGGACCCGACCGCGCGCGTCGAACAGGCCCGGGACGCCGGGCGCATCGAGGAGGCGCACCAGGGCCACCTCACCACCCCCACCGTGCTCGCCCGGCTGCGCTCGCGCTACGACGTGGTCAGCATGTTCCACCACCTGGAACACACGTCCGACCCGCGGGCCGAACTCCGCGCCGCCCTCGACGCGCTCCGCCCCGGCGGCCATCTTCTCGTCGAAGTGCCCGACCCGCACAGCGCGTTCGCCACGCTCCTCGGCAGGTGGTGGCTCCCCTACGGTCGGCCGGGCCACCTCCATCTGATGCCCCTCGACAACCTGCGCGCGGAACTGGAGTCCCAGGGCTGCACCGTCGTCACGACCGACCGCCGGGCACCCCACATCCCCTACGACCTGTCGGCGGCCCTCTCGCTGGCCCTGGCCCATGTCCTGCCGAAGGCATGGCTGCGGGCGACCACCCCGCTGGTGACCGCGGCGACCGCCCTGGACCACACCCTGGCCCCCCTGTTCCGCCGGACCCGCTTCTCGAACGCCTACCGCATCATCGCCCGCAAGGACCCCGCCCAGTAGCCGCGGCCCTCACCCCCGCAGCACCAGGGCCTGCCCCGCCACCACCAGGAGAACCTGCTCGCACTCCGCCGCGAACGCCGCGTTCAGCCGCCCGAGTTCGTCCCTGTACCGCCGCCCGGACGCCGTGGCCGGCACGATCCCCGACCCCACCTCGTTCGACACCGCGACGACGGTCCGCCGGGCGGCCCGCACCGCCGACGTCAGCTCCCGCACCCGCTCTCGCAACGCCTTCTCACCACCGGCCGCCCACTCCGCGTCGTCCCACGCCCCCACGGAGTCCATCGCATCGGTCAGCCACAGCGACAGACAGTCGATCAGCAGGGGCGGCCCGCCCTCCGCCAGCAGCGGCACCAGGTCGCAGGTCTCCGTCGTACGCCAGGAGCCCGGCCGGCGCTCCCGGTGAGCGGCCACCCGCGAGGCCCACTCCGTGTCCCCGTTGCGTGCACCGCCCGTCGCCACGTACAGCACGTCGGGAAAGGTCTCCAGCCGCCGCTCGGCCTCCACCGACTTGCCCGAGCGCGCGCCGCCGAGGACCAGCGTCCGCCGTGGCACGTCGGGCACCTCCTCGTACGCCCCGACCACCAGCGTCGTGCCGTCCGGCACCGCCCGCGCCCCCGCGGCGGCCAGGCGCCGCCGCAACTCCGTGCCCTGCGGCACGTCGTGGTCCAGATGTACGGCGACCACGTCCGTCGTCGGCCCGACCGCACCCACCGCCCGCAGCCTGGCCAGCGCGTCCGGCCGCCCCATGACGTCCGAGAGGACCAGGTCGTACGCCTCGCCGGCGGCCGGCCCCTCCTCCAGCCCGGCCGGCGCGGACCCCGGCGGCAGATACAGCAGCCGCTGTCCTCCGGGCCCGGTCACCGCGTACCCGGTGCCGCCCGCGTCCATCGCCAGCGCCCGCACCCGATGCCCCGTCAGCAGCACCAACTCCCGCCCGTCCGGAACGCGCACCGGCTGCGGCAGCCCGGCCGGCACCTCCACCGCGGGCCCGTCGTGCGGATGTGAGAGGAGCGCCTGCCGCACTCCGCCCAGCGAGCGCCCGGCCCGCGCGGCCGCGAACGCCGCCCCGGGCGTCAGGTCGAGCAGCAGCGCCCCGTCCACCAGCACGGCGGTCGCCGCCCGGGAGTCCGGCCCCGACGCGGTCGCGCAGACCGCACAGGGACAGTCGGGGCGGGGCAGTCCCGCGGGGGCACCGGTACCGAGCAGAGTCACTTCCACGGACCCGATTTTCACCCGTCACCACAGGTCTCGCGCACCGGTGGCCCCGAAGGGGCACCAGTGGCGGAGCGGGGCCGCACCATCGGCGGCTCCGCCGCGGGGCGCGGCGGGTGCCGTCCGCCGGCGACCGATCCACGGACCGCGCCCTCTCACGGCCGACCCGGCGGAGCGCATAGGCTGCGACCGGGAGCCGGATCAAGATCCGGCTTCCGCTGTGCAGTGTGCTCACATCAGGGAGGCGTACATGGCGGCATGGACGTGGCGGTTCGAGAAGGCCGACGGGACGGAGGTCCAGCCCACGGTGCAGCCCGAGGAGTTCACCACGCAGGGGGATGCCGAGTCCTGGATCGGTGAGTACTGGAAGGCGCTCGCGGAGGGCGGCGCGGACCAGGTGCGGCTCTTCGAGGACACCGCGGAGATCTACGGGCCGATGAGCCTGCACGCCGAGGAGTCGTAGGAGAAGCAGCAGAACGGGATTTCGGCGGGGCGGCCGTGCCGACGGCCGCCCCGGGTCAGCCCCGCACGCCGCACAGGTGCAGCAGCGCTGCGACCCTGCGGTAGGGCTCCGTGCGCCCGGCCCGTTCCTCGACGGTCAGCAGCGTGTCCAGGTCCGCCGGGAGCTCCGCGCCGTCCGCGGCCGTGTCGGTGAAGACCCGCACCCCGTACCAGGCGTGCAGCGGGGCCCCGATCCCGGCCAGCGTGGCCGTCAGCGTCTCCAGCCGGTCGGCCCGTACGTCGAGCCCCAGCCGGTTCCGGTAGGCGGTGGTGTCGAAGGCGCCCAGCGCCCCGTCCCAGTCGCCGGACAGCCCCGGCCGCATGGCCAGCGCGTCCCCGTTGCGCACCAGCAGCGACAGCAGTCCGCCCGGGGCGAGCATCCGGGCCAGCCCCGCCAGCAGCGCGTCCGGCTCCTCGACGTACATGAGCACGCCGTGGCAGAGCACCACGTCGAAGCTGCCCGGCAGGAAGTGCACGCCCGTGTCGTGTCCGTCGCCCTGGACGATCCGCATCCGCTCGCGGATGCCCTCCGGCTGCCCGGCCAGGGCCTCCCGCGCTGCCGCGATCATCGTGGCGTCCTGCTCGACGCCGGTCACCTGGTGCCCCGCCCGGGCCAGCCGCAGCGCCTGTGTGCCCTGGCCCATTCCCACGTCGAGCACCCGCAGCCGCTGCCCCACCGGGAACCGCCCGGCTATCTGCTCGTCGAGCTGCCGGGCCACCAGCTCCTGTCGTACGACGTCACGCAGGCCGCCCAGCCTGCTGAGCCATGCGTCGGCCGCACCCCCGGTGAAAGCCTCTGTGCTCAGGGCCGCTCTCCGCGCTTGACCTGCGGCTTCGGCAGCCGGAGCCGGCGCACCTGGAGGGAGCGCATCAGGCCGTAGGCGACCGCGCCCCGCCGGTTCTGGTCGGGGAAGCGCTCGCCGAGCCGCTTCTTCAGACGGAGACCGGAGACGATCGAGTCCAGCACGATCAGGACGATCACGACGAGCCAGAGCAGCAGCGCGATGTTCTTGATCGCGGCGTTGTTGATCACGCTCATGACCAGGATGACCACGGCCAGCGGCAGGAAGAACTCCGCGACGTTGAAGCGGGAGTCGACCCAGTCACGGGCGAACTTGCGGACCGGGCCCTTGTCGCGCGCGGGCAGGTACCGCTCGTCGCCGCCCGCCAGCGCCTGGCGCTGCCGCTCCATCTGGGCGCGGCGATCGTCGCGCTGGCGCTTGGCGGCGTCCTTGCGCGTCATCGGCGTGTTGGCGACGCTGCGGCGCTGGGACTGGGCCTCACTGCGCTTGGGCGTGGGCCTGCCCTTGGGGGCCTGCGGGTCACGGGGCTGCTTGGAGTCGGTCACCGCCGCCTTGTCGGCGGGGGCCTTCTCTTCCTTGGCACGGCTACGGAACACAAAACCCAAGGGTACGGGGTGGCGGGGCATGGACCCCAGCCCGGCGGGGAACGATCCGGCAACACCGGGCGTCTGTAGGGGGACAGAGGGGGCGTTGCAGACGGTTCACCCGGGGGCCACCTACTCCTTACGCCGGAGCGGGACCGTCCGTAGTCGTCCTTGGGGATGAGCGCATCCGTCCCCGAACAGTGCGGTAATGGTGGCAGGGCCCGTACTGTGGGTTCTGTCGCAGGATCTGTGAGCTGGAGTCCGTCAGAAGGGGGCGCGCGAAGCCCATGAGCGGTGTCATGAAGCGTATGGGGATGATCTTCCGCGCGAAGGCGAACAAGGCCCTTGACCGGGCCGAGGACCCGCGCGAGACCCTCGATTACTCGTACCAGAAGCAGCTGGAGCTGCTCCAGAAGGTCCGCCGCGGCGTCGCCGACGTGGCCACCTCGCGCAAGCGGCTGGAACTCCAGCTCAACCAGCTCCAGCAGCAGTCCTCCAAGCTGGAGGACCAGGGCCGCAAGGCGCTCGCGCTGGGCCGTGAGGACCTGGCCCGCGAGGCCCTGTCCCGCCGTGCCGCCCTGCAGCAGCAGGTCACGGACCTCGAGACACAGCACGCCACGCTCCAGGGCGAGGAGGAGAAGCTCACCCTCGCGGCCCAGCGCCTCCAGGCCAAGGTCGACGCCTTCCGCACCAAGAAGGAGACGATCAAGGCCACGTACACCGCGGCCCAGGCCCAGACCCGCATCGGCGAGGCGTTCTCCGGCATCTCCGAGGAGATGGGCGACGTCGGCCTGGCCATCCAGCGCGCCGAGGACAAGACGGCCCAGCTCCAGGCCCGGGCCGGCGCCATCGACGAACTCCTCGCCTCCGGCGCCCTGGACGACCCCTCCGGCATGGCCAAGGACGAAATCCAGGCCGAGCTGGACCGGCTCTCCGGTGGTACGGATGTAGAGCTGGAACTGCAGCGCATGAAGGCGGAGCTGGCCGGGGGCTCGCCCCAGCAGGCCATCGAGGGCGGCACCGGCCAGTCGCAGACCCAGCAGCAGCCGCAGGACACCCCGCGCTTCGACAAGCAGTAGCCGACGGCCTGGAGGGCGAGATGGCGGACATGATCGTACGGATCATGGGGGAGGGTCAGGTGAGGCTGGCCGACAGCCACCTCACCGAACTGAACAAGCTGGACGACGAGCTCCTGGCGGAGATGGAGAAGGGCGACGGCCCCGGCTTCCGCCGTACCCTCCAGTCCCTCCTGACCAAGGTCCGCGACCTGGGCGAACCCCTGCCGGACGACTCCCTGGACCCCTCCGACCTCATCCTTCCGTCGCCCGACGCGACCCTGGAGGAGGTCAGGGAGCTGCTGCGCGACGACGGTCTGATTCCGGGGTGACGGGGCTGGGGGCGCCGGCCCCCGGCGACGTACTGTTCCCTCCGTGAGCACCCTGGAACGCGTCCGCTGCCGGCTGAAGGCGTACCCCCTCGCGCTCGACGCGGGCGTCGCGGCCGGCGTGCTGGTGTGCATGGTCGTCGGGTCCTTCGTGGACCCCCAGGGGGAGGACGGCGTCACCTGGGGCGTCCGCAGCCCGGACACCCTGAGCCTGGTCCTCATCACCGTCGCCGCCGCCGCGCTCGTCCTGCGCCGCGGCGCCCCCAGGACGGTGCTCGCCGTCACCGGCACCGTCGCCCTCGTCGAGTGCGTCACCGGCGACCCGCGCGCGCCCGTCGCGATGGCCGCCGTGGTCGCCCTCTTCACCGTCGCCTCCACCACCGACCGCGCCACCACCTGGCGGGCCGGCCTGCTCACCATGACCGTGCTGACCGGGGCCGCCATGCTCGCCGGACCCCTGCCGTGGTACGCCCAGGAGAACCTCGCCATCTTCGCCTGGACCGGTATCGGCGCCACCGCCGGAGACGCCGTCCGCAGCCGCCGGGCCGTCGTCGACGCCATCAGGGAACGCGCCGAGCGAGCGGAGCGCACCCGGGAGGAGGAGGCCCGGCGGCGCGTCGCCGAGGAACGGCTGCGCATCGCCCGCGACCTGCACGACGTCGTCGCCCACCACATCGCCCTGGTCAACGTCCAGGCCGGGGTGGCCGCCCATGTCATGGACAAACGGCCCGACCAGGCCAAGGAGGCCCTCGCGCACGTCCGCGAGGCCAGCCGCTCGGCGCTCAACGAGCTCCGTGCCACCGTCGGCCTGCTGCGCCAGTCCGGCGACCCGGAGGCTCCCACCGAGCCGGCCCCCGGCCTGAGCCGCCTCGACGAGCTCGCCGGCACCTTCCGCAGCGCCGGCCTCCAGGTCGAGGTCGCCCGCGCCGACCAGGGCACCACACTCCCCTCCGCCGTCGACCTCGCCGCCTACCGGATCATCCAGGAGGCCCTGACCAACGTGCAGAAGCACGCGGGCCCCGACGCCAGGGCAGAGGTCAGCGTCGTGCGCGTGGGACCGCACATCGAGGTCACCGTCCTCGACGACGGTGCGGGCGACGACGCCACCACCGAGATCGGCGGCGGCCACGGCCTGCTCGGCATGCGTGAGCGCGTGACCGCCCTGCGCGGCACCCTCACCACCGGCCCCCGCTACGGCGGCGGCTTCCGTGTTCATGTCATCCTGCCGCTCAAGACCCGCGCCGCCGCCACGGGAGAGCCCGCATGACCATCCGTGTTCTGCTCGCCGACGACCAGGCACTGCTCCGCAGCGCCTTCCGGGTGCTCGTGGACTCCGAGCCCGACATGGAGGTCGTGGGCGAGGCGTCCGACGGGGCGCAGGCGGTGCGGCTGACCGGGGAGCGGCAGCCCGACGTCGTCCTCATGGACATCCGGATGCCGGGCACCGACGGGCTCGCGGCCACTCGCCTGATCAGCGCGGACCCCGCTCTCGCCGACGTCCGTGTGGTGATCCTGACGACCTTCGAGGTCGACGACTACGTGGTGCAGGCGCTGCGTGCCGGCGCCTCGGGCTTCCTCGGCAAGGGTTCCGAGCCCGAGGAGCTCCTCAACGCCATCCGGGTCGCGGCGGGCGGCGAGGCCCTGCTCTCCCCGACGGCCACCAAGGGCCTGATCGCCCGTTTCCTCGCCCAGGGCGGCGCGTCGGACGACGGCGATCCCGCCCTCTCCGGCCGGCTGGAGGCGCTCACGGGCCGGGAGCGCGAGGTGCTCGTCCAGGTCGCGGGCGGTCAATCCAACGACGAGATCGCCGAGCGTCTGGAGGTGAGCCCGCTGACGGTGAAGACCCATGTCAACCGGGCCATGGCCAAACTGGGGGCGCGGGACCGGGCGCAGCTCGTGGTGATCGCGTACGAGTCGGGCCTGGTACGGCCCAGAGCGGACTGACAAGGGACGGGGACAAAGGACGGGGCAAGGGACGGGAAGGAACGAAAAGAGGGGGGGGCCCCCCCCCGGGGGGGCCCCCCCCCGGTTGGACCCGGGGGCCGGGTGGAGCGGCCCAGGGGAGGGTGAGGTTAAAAAAAAACCACCCCCA
>NZ_JBHYKH010000185.1:0-15861 GCF_042741275.1 Streptomyces sp. NPDC058964 | reverse complement strand
TGTGAAAAACCCCACCCCCGCGTCTGTCTAAACTGCTCGCGGCTTGATCAACTCACCACGGTGTTGCTACGACCCCTGGAATCCGCCGTACTGCGGGGCCTTGGGCAAACGCGCCAACTGCCAGGTCGCGGTCAGCGTCCACGCCGCGACCGACACGGCCTCCTGCCCGCTGCAGTGGCGGCTGTTCCTGCCCGAAGAGTGGGCATCGGACACCGATCGCCGCACCGTCACCCGCATCCCGCCCGAGGTCACGCACCGCGAGAAGTGGCGCCTGGCCTTGGACATGCTCGACACGCTGGCCGACTGGGGCATGACGCCGCCCGCCGTCGTGGCCGACGCCGCCTACGGGACCAACGCACACTTACGGGAAGCCCTGTCCGACCGCGGAATCGACTACGTGCTGGCCGTCCGCGCGGGCCCGGAGCCGCGAAGCAGCGGAGGACAGTGCATATTCAGTGGCCTGCCCTATGTTGCCCACAGACCCCAAGGGGGGTGGGCCAAATGATTCATGCGTACGAGTTCCTCGGGTCTGACAAGCAAGGCTCGAAGGTGCAACGCAAGTGAACCAGTGGATGAAGTCCCGTAAGTCTTGTGACCAGCACCATCTGCTCCACGCGCTCAGCGAGTTCGAGGGTTTCTACAACGAGCACAGACCGCACCAGGGACTCGCCGACGCCGGCCCCCTCCCCACCCGCTGCTCGCCCCGATCGAGGACCGAACCGGATCGCCCGTCCGGACATACGACGACGAGCGTGGCTTGGTGGCACGCTCCACGAGTGCCGACATGCTGCCTGCCCAGCCTGGATGAGGCATTTCGGCAAGGATAGGGTCCGCAACTGCGGATCCCTCTCCGCCTCACCATGCGCTCCCACCTGCTCGCCTCCCCGAACGACGCCCACCAGCCCCATCGCCGACGAACTCACGTGCAGGCACCGGGAGATGGACGCATGCCCACCTCCCGACGCCGGGCCCGGTCAGAACTTGCCGTAGTTCACCTGCCAGGTGGGCAGCCCCATGCGGCGCCACAGCTCGACCACCCGGTCCCGGTCGTCCAGCGAGACCCGTACCGCGTACCGCTCACGGACGTGGGCATCGAAGAGTTCGGCTTTGACGATGTCGTCGCGCCGCTGGTCGCGGGCGGGCCGCATCCACAGCTCGTCGTACGGCACGTCGTGCCGTCTCAGCCACTCCTCGGTCTGCTCCCGATACTCCTCGCCGCGGCCCGACAGCAGCACGAGCGTATCGCCGTGGGTCTGCCGGAAGGCGAGCAGGGCGTCCCGTACGGAAGGGTTCAGCACGTCGAGGCCGCAGCGGGTGAAGTCGTACGGGCCCCGGTCCCCGGTCAGTGCGAGCGTACCGTCGATGTCACACATGACCGCCGACGGCAGGGCTGGGTCGGGCACGTAAGGGGCCGCTCGAGGCTGGTCGTTGAGCCAGTCGTCGGTGAGCCGCCAGCCGCCTCTGGTGGCCTTCGCGTGTTTGTCGGCCAGTATACGAATGATGTCCTCACCGACCGGGTTGTCGCGCGCGGCGTCCCTGCGTACGCACTCCTCCACGGGGACATCGGTGAAGTCGTGCACGACAAACACGGCTTGCCCCGCCACCGCCGCCCTGAGCCGCTTCGGAATGTGCGGTGTGAGGTGCGTGTTGTCGACAACCACGTCGAAGCCGTCGTCGACGGCCGCCCGCACCGCCGAATCCTGGACGGCCAGCACGGTCTGCTCACGGGCGAACGAGCGCGCGCGGCCCTCGGGGGACTCGTCGCGGTTCCGGTCGCCGTAGCGTGTGGTGGGGAGGTCGAGCATCGCCCGCAGATCGTCCAGGTTGACTCGCCGCATCCGGCCCTCGGACTCGGTCTGGAGGACGCGGGCGGCGGTGGTCTTGCCGGATGCCGGGAGGCCGGTCATCACGTGTACTACGGGCATGGTTCAGCTGTCCTCATCGGTCTTGAACGGATCGGCGGCCACCGGCTTCAGGGAGCGCCACACCACGAGTTCGGTCGGCTTTCCTTCGAGCCGTTGGAACATCGCCGCCCGTATACCGCGGTCCGGGAGCGCCTGTACGGCGCGGGCGAACGCGGCTCGGTCGCCGCCGAGGTAGGAGAGCGTCGCATAAGCGTTGTCAATGGCCCGCTCCCGGTCCGCCAGCGCCCGCTCCAGCCGGGCGATCACGCCACGCACCCAGGCGTCGAACTCGTCGGGCACCTGCTGCAGCAGGTCGTCCAGCGGGGTGTTGCCCGTCGCCTCCGTGACCGAGCAGCCGACCGCCTGCGCGACCAGCTTCGGTGGACGGTCGCGGAAGCGCTGGATCCCATGCCCCCGCCAGATGTCCCGCTCGGTGACCCCGGTGAGCACCCTGTGCAGCCGCACATATTCGGCGATCTTCACCTTGGCGCGGAGGCCCGAGGAGAACCGGATGACGAAGCCCTCAGCGTCGGTGCCGGTGGCGGCGCCGCCACCGGGCAGGGTGTTGGACATGCTCAGCTCGAGCAGTTCGGCGAGCGGCACCGCAGGCCAGACACGGACGACCGAGCCGATCGGCCGCCAGCCCTCGGCCGCCTCGACGAGCGGCACTTCTGCGCCGTCGGGACCGTAGGCAGCGAGCAGCACGAGGTCGCGCCGCTCGCCGTAGTTCACGACGATACGGTTCTCCGGGTAGAGGATCTCCGCGAGATAGGTCGTTCCCGGTGTCAGCCCGCCGGTGTCCTTGGTCTCGAGCAAGCGGCCCGCCCAGGTGGCCTGTTCGCTGGTGAAGGAGCCTTTGGAAGCGACGTGCCAGCGACCGGAGTGGTGGAAGACGATGCCGAGGCTGCCGTCAACCTTGTCGTACACCTCGAAGGGCTCGTCGGGCAGCGCCGGTGCGTACGGGCGGTCCAGCGCATGCTCGGCCGCGTTGAAAAACTTCGGCAGCGGCAGCGCCACCACGTCCCCGGTCTCGTCGTCGACGACCAGCCCGCGGCAGCGCGTGGTCACCTCGGTCCAGGACTGTTCGTACTGGCAGGTCCGGGTGTACGCGTAGATCGACAGCGGCAGTTCGGGGTGCGTCCTGCGCGAGACGTGGCCGATCTCGACGGCCTTGGCGAGGTCGTCGGGCTGCATGAGGTGATCGAGACGGAGCCGAGCTGAAGACATGGGACATTTCTCCTGGTTTTAGTCTCTCCATTCTGTCGTGACAGATGATCCGAACGGAAACGAATAAGTGCCGCTTCCTGTCTGCTGGTCGTCCGGCAGGGCGACTACGTGGCCGCGCCCCGCCGGAACGCTCACGGACCGCCGTCGGGCAGCAGCTCCAGGAAGAGGACTGGAGGCGCCGCTACCCCCTGTTCCCGCGGCTGCTGTTCATCGTGGACGGCACGGGGCTCACCGGTGTGGAGACGCGCAGCCGCGCCCTCCGCGCGGCTGCCTCGGAAGTGGCCCCGCCCGGCTTTCTGCGTGACGTTCCCGTCCTGGAGGCGCCTCTGGTCGACCTGCACCGCAACGGCCCCTCAGCGCTCGTATGGCACCCCACCCACGCCCCCGGCCGCCCAGTCTCCTGGAGCCAGCCCCGTCACCCTTGGACCGGTCTAAAGCCCCAGCACCTCGCCGTACTTGATGGCCCCGTGGGGCAGCGCGAAGCCGAACGGGGTCAGCGACTTGCCCAGCGGGTACGTCTCCTCGGTGCTGCTCGGCACGAACCAGACGCCACCCGACCTGGGCTCACCGGCGTTCTCCCCGGGCGCGCTCACCGCGGTGTCCCACAGTCCGTCGCGGTTGTAATCGCCGACGGCCACCTGGGCGCCGAAGCGGTCGCCGGCCTCGGCCGTGCCGGGCATGTTCGTGGTGCTCTGGCTGCGGGCCAGACCGCCGTAGAGGCCGTGCTCCGTGCCGTTCATGGTGACGTACCCGCCCGCGTCCTTGACGGTGCCCACGTCCTCGCCGGGCACACCGACCACCAGTTCCGGACGGCCGTCGCCGTTCAGGTCGCCCGCGGCCAGCGCGGCGCCGAAGTCGTCGCCCTCCTCGGCGGTGCCGCCGACCTCCGGGCTCGACTGGGTGATGCACTCGCTCTCGGTGCCGAAGTTCGCGGTCTTCGAGCCCTTGAGCACGAGCACCGCACCACCGAGCCGGTCCTCACAATGCGTGCTCTCCGACTCGGGGTTGGGCTGTACGAGGCCGACCGCGAGGTCGTCCGTGCCGTCCCGGTCGAAGTCGGCGGCGGCAAGCGAGCTGCCCCGGTCGGCGTCGGCGTACCACTGAGCCGGCTTGGCCTGGCCGTCCCAGCGCGTGATGAAGGTGCCGGAGTCCTCCATGCCCTGCCAGGTGGCGGCGAGGTCGTCCCGGCCGTCACCGTCGAAGTCGCCGGTGGCCAGGTCGCGGGTGGCGCCGCCCATGCCGTAGCGGCGCACAGTGGTCGTGGTCACGGGGGCCGCGGTGAGTGGGCCCGGACGGAACCGGAGCGAGCCGCTCTCCTCGCCGTTCTCGCCGTACGCGAGGTCGGTGTCGCCGTCGCCGTCGTAGTCGCCCGTGGCGATGGTGCGGCCGATGCTGCTGAACTCGCCCGTGCCCCTGGCCACGGTGGTGCCCTTGACGTTCCCCCCCCCGAGCCGTCCAGGACGGTGATGGTGCCCTCGTCCTTGAGCTGATCGGAGGTGAGCGACTCGCCGCTCGCGCCGACGACGAGCTCGAAGACGCCGTCGCCGTTCACGTCGACGGGTGCCACGGAGGACCCGAAGCGGTCGCCCGCCTCGGGCGTGCCGGGTATGCCGGCCTCAGCCTGGCTGATGACGCCGGTGGACTGGCTCGGGCTCTGCGGGCCGCCATAGATCACGCTGATGTAGCCGGCCTTGGCCTTGCCGTCCACCGTGGCGTCGGGCATGCCGACCGCGATGTCCGCGTACCCGTCGCCGTTGAAGTCGAACCGCGGAGTCGTCGCAGCCGCGGCGCTCCCGGCGAGTGGCAGGGTCAGACCGGCGGCGGTGAGGGCCGCTGCGGCGGCGGTGGCGGCCAGGGTGCGTGCACGCACGGTGGAACTCCTGTAGTCGAAGGGGGCAATGAGAGCGAAGGTTCTCGAAAGATGTGACTCACGAGGTGTACGAAGGGTTGTGTGAAGGTGGCACCAGGCGGGCAAGCCACCGCTGCAGCGCCGGGCAAGCCCAAACCGGGCTTGGCCGACCCGACCATGACCCCGACCACACACGTCAGCGCGGTGCGGCACCACGGGACAACACAGTGGGCGAGGCGGGAAAGTCGGACCAGGCCAAGCAGGGCGCGGTCTGCCCGAACGGGACAGCATGCGGCCCCGGTGCCGGGCGGTACCAGGGCCGCGACCGGCGCGAGTCCTGTCACGAGGGCACCAGGACGGACTCGCACACGCGTCACGGGATAAACGCGCTCCGACGGTTCAGGTCACGGGCCCGGTCAAGCGTCCGTATCGGCGTACCAGGCATCCACCACCCGCTCGCCCTCGACAGCCTGTTTCCCGAGCACGACGGACGCGCCCGGCAGGCTGCCGTACGAGCCGATCCATGACGAGAACATCCGCTCCGCCGTCGACCGGGCCTCCCACCAACCCCGCATCACCGTCCGGCCCTCGGCCGTCAACGTGAGGCGGCACAGGCCCGGCTCAGCTATGACGTGCGCTTTCGGTCTGGACGGCCGGGATCACCCGTGACACGCCCGCTTCGACCGCCGCCGCCCGCACGTCGGCGAGGATCTCTTTCCCTCGTGGTCGGCACCCGGGCCGGGATCATGCCGATGGTGGCCAGGAAGCAGTCCCGGCAGCGGTCCAGCCGGCGCAGCCCGTGGCCGGGAACGCCGGCGACGGTGGTCGCCCTGGCAGGCCGGTCGCAGCCCGCACATGGTGGAGGGGGCGGGGCGAGCCGCGCGGACGCCTCTCGCCCGGCCCACGACGACGAGGCCGGGGCAAGCGCGGCCGGGTCGGCGCGAAGGTAGAGCAGGACGTCGTCGACACCCACCGCGCTCCCTCCATCCCTGGTGTGGTGTGACCGTCAGCGATGGCCGGCCAGAGGCGGTGGCAACACCGCTGATGACTGGGCTGCGCTCAAAGACGGTTGGCCATTTTGCTCAGTGATGGTTGGCCACTGCGGCCTCGACGTCGTCACGGACCGACCGACATGCCGCATCCACGGTGGCCGGTAAGGCATGGGGCATGCCCCATGCCCTGGTCCCGCTGCGGACATTCAGCTCTGCTGACAGCGAGTTACTCGCATCGTGGGTCACCTCACCGACCGAACTGCTGATCTGGGCCGGCCAGGCATTCGTCTGGCCGTTGGCCGAAGAACAGCTCGCCTCGTATGCGGCCGAATCCATGTCCCCCGGACGCCGCAGCTGGACGGGACTCGACCAGCAGACAGGCCGAGCCGTCGGCCACGCCTCAATACGGTTGGACGCAGACGGCATTTCTGGGCGGCTGGGGCGAGTGCTGGTCGCGCCGGAAGCTCGTGGCCGGGGTGTGGGCGCCGCGATGCTCAAGGAGGTGCTCTCACTCGCCTTCGGCGCCCTGAGGCTGCAGCAGGTGGAATTGGGTGTGTTCAGCCACAACACCGGCGCGGTCCGCCTGTATGAGCGGCTGGGCTTCCGGACCGAACGCGTACTGCCCAGCGAAGCGCGGGTAGACGGCCAGTCCTGGGCCGCCGCACAGATGATCTTGGCGAAGAAGGACTGGTCGTCGATGCCCACCGACGGCTGACCGCTCTTGGCGGGCGGGGCTTCAGATCACGCGTTGCGTACGGATGTGTACCTGTCCGCAGTGGTCGATCTCGACGACACACGGCGCTCGGGTGTCGGAGGACGTCCTGGCACCAAGTATCCCGGCGTTGAGGGACGGGCATCTCGCCGTCAGTGCCGTCGAGTAACTGATCGTTTCAGAATGAGTCGAGCTCGGATCTTGCGCTCGGTGATCTTGGTCGGCAGGGTGTCCGGAGTGCGAGCTGATCTTGTACCTGACGACCTGTGGGAGCGGGTGGCCCCGCTTCTGCCGCCCGCCCCCGAGCGCCGCCGCCGCTGCCCCGGGCGGCTACGGGTTCCCGACCGGGCGGCACTCGCCGTCGTCATGTACGTGTTGCGAACCGGTGTCGCGTGGCGCGATGTCCCCGCAGAGGCCGTGGGCCGCTCCGGGGTAACGGCCTGGCGCCGACTGCGGGACTGGACCGAGGCCAGCGTCTGGCCACGCCTGCACGCCGCTGTGCTGGCCGAGCTGCGCCGCGCCGACCTGCTGGACGTGGACGACTGCTCCGTGGACGGGTCGCACGTCCGGGCCCTCAAAGGGGGGATCACGTCGGTCCCTCGCCCGTAGACCGCGCCCGTTCCGGCTCCAAGCACCACCTGATCGTCGACCGCCACGGAACCCCGCTAGCCGTGACGCTGACCGGCCGGAACCGGCACGAGGTCACCCAACTCCTGCCCCTACTGGACGCCGCCCCATCGATTCGCGGTCGGCGGGGACGCCCCCGCCGCAAACCCCGGCGTCTGTACGCAGACCGGGGCTACGACTTCGAGAAGTACCGCCGCCTGCTGCGCAAGCGCGGCATCAAGCCGCTGATCGCGCGACGCGGCGTCGCCCACGGTTCCGGACCGGGCAAGGTGCGCTGGGTGGTCGAGCGCACCTTCGCCTGGCTGCACCAGTTCAAACGGCTCCGCATCCGATACGAACGACGCGCCGATCTCCATCAGGGCCTGCTCGAACTGGCCTGCAGTCTCATATGCCTCCGCCGCCTGCGAACCTCATCCTGAAGCGATCAGTTGGCCACGCTGAACCACCCGGGCCGCACCTCGGTCAGAAGCGGTTGCAGGGACCGCACTGCGGACCGCAGGTCCTGATCCGTGACGTCGAGAGGCTCCGGCAGGCTCAGCCCGTAGCAGCGCAGCCGCCAGAGGTCGAAGACTTCGCTCCCGTCGACTGCGAAGTCCACATCGACCTCAGTGCCGTTGTCGCTGACGAAACGGCATCCTGCCCCATGAACCGTGTAGGAGTAGGTGCCGATGTGCCCACTCCGGCTGATTCGGCGACGCGAACGGGCCAGGCCGAGGACATCTGCCAGTCGCTCCAGCGAGGGGATCGCCACCTTCATGGCCTCGTCAATCGCGTTCAGAGCGTGGACGTAGCCGAGCACGAGGTCTCGCGCAGCCCCAACCCGTTCCATACGGCGTCATCCCCCCTGAGCCCGTGGCTGAAGGAATTGTTCCATGGGCCGCCAGCGTCTCCGCAGGACGGCATTCCGAAACGATCAGTAAGCCGCGCCGCACGCAGGGCGCCTCTCCCCCGCTACCCCGGGCCGAGGCATCTCCTCGCCCCGGCCCAGTCAGCCGTCAGGTCCGAGGAACCGCCTGGCCCGAGGAGCCGTCGGCTCCTGACAGGCCGACTCCGTCCCCAGCGGTCCAGGTACGGAGGGCCGGGCCGTGCGGTCCACCGAGCAAGCTGCTCAGGACCTGGGTGTGGACGGCCAGCGCCGGAGGGCTCAGCACCGCGTCGTGCACAAGGAAGACCTCACCGGGTCCGACCTCCCGGACGTAATCGACGACCTCGGCCAGCTTCACCCACGGCGCACCGGCCGGGGCGAGGAGCGTGCGTACCTCCTCCTCGGGGACAGTGAGCGCATCGCCCGGGTGGAAGACCCCGTCGACCAGGAAGCCGACGTTGTCGAACTCGGTGAAGTCGCGATGGATGGTGGCGTGCTTTTCCCCGTATACGTGAAATTCCAGAGGGCCGACGTCGAATACGTCGCCGTGCCGGACCGTGTGGACGCGCCCGCCGAGCTCGGTGAGGTGGCGGGCAACCGCCGGGTTGGTCCAGATTTCGATGTTGCCGCCGGCCTGAAGCAGCCGATCGGGGACGAAGTGGTCTACGTGCTCGTGGGTGACGAGCACCGCGTCGGCTCCGTCCAGTGCGTCCGGTTCGCTGAAGCAGCCGGGGTCGATGACGACGGTGCAGCCCTCGTGCTGCAGCCGTATGCAGGAATGCCCCAGTGAGGTCATCTGCATGACTGGTCTCCCTTCCGTTTACACAGCCAAACTGTACAGCATTGCTGTACAACTGCACTGCGGGTACGGTGGCACCGTGAACGAGCAGGAGATCGCGAGCGACCTGCGAGCCGTCGTCGGAAGCCTGGTGCGGCGCGCGCGGACCACCGATGCCATGCCGCAGCCGCAGGCCGCGGTGCTGGGTTTCCTCGACCGCGAGGGGCCCATGACGACCAGCGAGCTCGCGGCCCGGCAGCAAGTCCGCCACCAGTCGGCGGCGCGGGTCGTCGGCCAGCTCGTGGAACTAGGCCTCGCCCGCCAAGAGCCCCATCCGGACGACAGGCGCAAGGTCCTCGTCATGCTGACCGATCCGGGCCTGCGGGCACTCCAGACACGTCGCGGCCGCCGAGCCGACTGGCTCGCCGAGGCCATCAAGGCAGAGTTGACCCCCGCCGAACAACAGCAGCTCGCGGAGTCCGTCACCCTCCTCAAGCGGCTGGCCCAGCACGGCGATCGCAGATGACCGTCCTCTGTCTCGATGGTGTCCCGCCGAGGGTGTAGCAGTGATCGGGGCCTCCGCCTTGACCGTGAACACCGTTCGTCCGGCGGCGAGGGCCGGCGTAGTTGATCTCTGTTCGAAGGTGACGGGGCGAGGCAGCCGATCGTGGAGTACCTGCGCTTGTGGTTGTAGCAGCCGAGCCAGCGGAACACCGTGAGCCGGGCGACCCGTTCGCTGGGCCAGCCGCGTCGTCCGGGCAGGATCTCCCGCTTCAGTGAGGCGAAGTGGCGTCGGCAGTCTTGGACGGCTCCGCTTGGGAGGGGAGTTTCGGCCCCACTTTGCGGTCTCTGAGGCACGATCTGTCACGTGAGGCCAGGAACGGCTGTCAGAGCCGGCGAAGAAGGACTCGGCTGAAGCGCTCCGGGATCGGTGGAGGTCCCGGCCTGCCTTAAGTTAGGTGGAGTCGGGATAGCTGATTTCACGCTACAGGTGTTGCCCGCAGCACAATCAACCGCTTGCTGCCCGAACGATGAAGCCACAATCACTGGCAGGGGCGGCAGGAGTCGAACCTGCGGCATCCGGTTTTGGAGACCGGCGCTCTGGCCTCTGAGCTACACCCCCTTGATGGGTGCCAGCTTGGCATGTCCAACGGGTCCATCTCCAAGGGATTTCAGGCACGAAGTACACAGCACCGCGGGCGGCGGACGACGCGGTCTTCGACATGCGCAACCTGGTCGTCGCCACCCACCTGCCGGTCATCAAGCACCAGCAGCTGAAAAGCGAGCTGGTCGCCGAGCCCCGCTACCCGCGGCTCACTGCGACACCCCCGACCTGGAGCCGATCCCGATCGGTATCGAGCGGCCCATCCTGCACGCACACATCGACATCGACCACGCCGAACCCGGCCGCCTGCTGTACATCATCACCGTGCACCTGAAGTCCAAGATCCCCACCGAGATCTCCGGCCAGGTGATCCACCCCAAAAGGGCCTCTGGCGCGCTGCCGATGCCTGGGCCGAAGGCAGCTTCCTGTCGTCCATGAAGCGCATGAGCCAGGCCCTGGAAGTCAGCGCCTCGTCGACCAGATCCTCGACGAGGATCCGGACGCCCGCATCATCGTCGCCGGCGACTTCAACGCCGAGCCCGAGGAAGTCCCGACCCTGGCGATCTGCGGCAACGTCGAGGACACCGGCAACGGCGACCTCACCCCCCGGGTCCTGGTTCCCATCGAGCACACCACCCCCAACGATGCCCGCCACCCTCTTCCACCACGGCCGAGGCCAGATGCTCGGCCACATGCTCGTCACATGCAACCTCCTGGTGCTCGGGCATGCCGGTGACCGCGGTCCGCTCGCGCCCGAACCGTTCGGTGATCTCGTAGACCTCCAGGCGCCGCTCGGACTCCACGTCTTCAGCCTTGGTCAGGACGCGGGCGGAGAGCTGGGCG
This sequence comes from Streptomyces sp. NPDC058964, assembly GCF_042741275.1. NCBI lineage: Bacteria > Bacillati > Actinomycetota > Actinomycetes > Kitasatosporales > Streptomycetaceae > Streptomyces > Streptomyces sp. NPDC058964. The sequence goes on along the minus strand of NZ_JBHYKH010000185.1, from coordinate 4,959 downwards.
ACGGAACAGTCTGTCCCGCTACGCTGCCGCCATGACCGAGGAGATGGCGGCACGGCAAGTCACGGACGCATGGCGGCGGATCGAGGCGTGGCTTCGTGAGCATGCGCCCGTGACGCATGCGGCTCTGGGTCCGGGCGCGAGCGCAGAGGAGATTGCTGCTGTGGAGGCGGCGCTGGGGGTCGCCGTGCCGGCGGAGCTGCGGACCCTGTGGGGGCTCGTCTCGGGCGGCAACGTCTGCGGCGGTGGCTTCTGGCTCGATAATCGCTCCCTGATGCGTCTGGACGACGTCATAGAGGTGTACCGGCGCAAGATGGAGTTCCAGGCGGAGACGGAGCAGGAATACGCGACACCTGGTGTCCCGGGTGAAGAGGACATCGTCGTGTGGCAGCGGCCATGGATCCCCGTCTTCTCCTTCGGTGAGGAGGACACCGTTCTGGGCACATATCTCGACAGCGCGTCGGGGCTGATGTGGCATTGGTCCAAGTACGAGTACCTCTTGCCGGACGGCACCAAGCCGCAGCACTCCATGGTGACCTACCTCGAAGAGATCGCGGACAGCTTGGAGACTCCGGCGCTCGCCACGGGGGGAACGCCGGGTCTGCTGGACGGCCGGCTCGTGTGGCTGGACAGTTCCCTGGATGAGGACGAGCAGCGTCGGTGGCGTCCGCTGGCGTGAGCGGCTGCAACGCAAAGAAGGGGCCCACGACGGGCCCCTTCTCGCTTTCACCGGTTATCCGATCTTCTTCCAGGCGCAGGTCTTGTCCGCGCCCTGGCAGTGGGCGTAGCCCGGGAGGTTGACGAAGTATCCATCGTTGTCGAGCAGGCGCCATCCGGCGACAGGGAGTTTGCTGAATGCTTTCTCGTTCTGGGTGGAGTTGATCGCTGCCCTGCCACAGCGTTCCTTGCCCGACGGCCCTTTCGTCGCGTCACGAGTGTCGGCGAAGAGACCGAACTCGGTGTTCCCGGTGGTCATGTGGTCCGTGAAGTACTGGGCGCACTGGTCTCCGTTGGAGACCTGATTGACCCCGCCCGGGAATCCGCCCGACTCATGAGTGGACGCCATGGCGTATTCGTCGCAGTCGGTGGCGCCGACGGAGCTGTCCGCCGTGTGTTTCTTCCACGACCTGGGACAAACGATTTTGCGGCTGTCGTCCGTCGTCCAGGGGTCACCGGCGGAGTTCTTCACCGTCGTGTCGGGACCCAGGTAGTGCAGCAGGGAATCCCAACGGCGTGCGCCGGCATGGTCGGGCAGGCGTTCCTGCATCAGCCAGTAGTATGCGCCAGCGGCTGGGTACAGGTTGGTGTCGACGGTGAAGGTCGGGTGGAAGTAGGGCAGCGTACAGCCGGGCTTGGCACCAGCAACGAGAGTGTCGCAACGGGGGGCCAGTTCCCGCACGCGGGTGTCACCGGAGGTGCCGAAGTTGGCGGTGGCGGGGTTTCCGCCGGCCCCCACCTTGGCCGTCACCTCCCAGCCGAGGTCGATCTGCTTCTTGCCGGAACCGACCCACTTCGTCAGCACCGTGCCCCACCTGCGGTCGTACTGCGAAGACGTCTGAGTGACCCAGTAGGCCGACCCGCCGGTGTCGGTCCTGTTGTCGTCCGTCCACTTGGGTGGGGTCTGAATGCACTCGTCATCGCAGGAACTGGCCACCTTCCAGTCCATCTGCACGTCGTCGAGCTGAGGATCGATGTACGTGGGCTTGATGAGAATCTGCTGGTCGAACTCGGCGAAGTCGCTGCCCGACTCGGTCTTGGTCGGGTACGCCTTGACGCGCTGCTCGAACTCGAAATTGGCGTACCCCAGGGCGGGCTTCTCCGGGTCGGTGTCAGTGAAGATCAACTTCCCGCTGCCGATGCTCTTCAGACACGCGTCGCTGCGGGTCATGTAGTCCGCCCCGGACGGCTTGTCCTCGCACCACGGGATCAACTCCGCCTCTGGAACAGCCGCGGCAAGGCCCGGCCGGCGCGGGGTGAGGCTCTGCTCTTTGGACGGTGGGGACAACTCGATGCACAGCCAGTGCCCCTGGGCGTCGGGCGCGCCGCATGAGCGCTTCTTCGTCGGCTGTTCGGTGATCGTCCCGTCAGCACGCAGCGTCGGCAGGGACGGGCCTGGATCGGTACGAGTGAAGGTCTGGGGGGACTGGGTGGTCTGGTCGACCGTGGACGACGCCTGGGGCGCGGGGAACGACATGTACGGCTCAACGTGGAACGTCGCCCACGGCGACCATTCGGTCTCGTACAGGCCGCCGTCGTAGGCGTTGGTGTGGAACATGTAGGTCACGCCGGGCTTGAGCCTGCCGTAGTCGACTTGGGCCTGGGCGCTCTTACCGGAGGCGACATAGGGCGAGACGAGGACGCCGTAGGGGTTGGAGTCGGTCAGCTTGACCCGGTCCTTCGGCTTACCGTCGGCGTCCACGGTCCAGACCTCGAAGGTGACGTCCACCTTGTCGCCGTCCGGGTCGGTTGCCGTGTTCTGCAGCACCACCTCGGGCGCGATGACGCGCCACGTACTGCCGGACTTCTTGAACTGCGGTCCCGCCGAGGGGTTCTTGCCCGAGGCGGGACGGCTATTGGCAGCGAGGGTGGCACGTTCGGGACCGGCGGCCGGCCTGGTCGATGGCGGCGCGTTGGGGTCGAGGGCTGAACTCGCTGCGACAGGGGGCGAAGTGGCGGAAGCGGTACCGGCCGCAGCGAACGGCACGACCGCAAGTAGAACCGCGCCGAGAGCGGCACGGGAGACGAGGCGGCGGCTCCGGAGCCACCGTCTGGTTGTTCGCACGAGAACTCGTGTCCTTCCCCGTAGAATCTTCAAACACTTGTGCGAATACACGTACAGATGCAGGACCTTACGAGGAGCGTCACGGGACCTGAAGAGCCTTTACAGCCATCTCACAGGCACCCAACAGAGATCAGCCACGCAGCAGTACTTCAGTCAGAATTCGCGTCCTGAGCTGGTTGCTCTGGTTGACCGGTCATGGTGGGGATGACTGAAGCCGACTGCTGGGCTGCGGAGTTGGAGTCGGTGATCGCGCGCGTGGCGGGCCGGTTCGGCCGGGCGGATCTGCTGGAGGCGGATGCTGCACGTCGGTGTTGACCGAGAACGAAGCGGTTCTGCTGGCGCTGCTGCGCGAGCTTGGCGATCCGGAGTGGCTGGAGTGGCCGCCGCACTACGACGGTGGCGAGACCGCAGCCCGCTTCGGTGGTCTGCTGACCCGACTCGAAGGCAAGTTCACAGCTCGCTGCACGGATGAGCAGGACACCCAGGACGCCAGCGAGTACGGACGCGTCGTCGTGCCGGCTGACGCGACCGTATGCGGAACCCGGATGCCCACTGGGCCGCCACCCCTGTAGGGCCGGGGCGGCACTCCCCGATAACGCCCTCGTGCGGGTGCTGGGCAAGGACCAACCGGACACGCTGACCTCCCGCAACAACCTTGCTGGCGCCTACGCGCCGGCGGGAGACCTGGGCCGGGCCATCCCTCTATACGGACAGACCTACCCCCACCGACCGCGAGCGGGTGCTGGGCGAAGAGCAGGAGGCGGAACTCCGCCGTGACGGGCAGATACGGCCGGACCCGCCCGAATGGCTGCTCCAGGGCGGACTCAACAAACGCAACATCGACTACGTGCACACCGGCGACAGCTGGGCGGCCGCACAAAGCGGACGCTGCCGCCCCGCCACCCGCCAGCAGGCACTCAACGCCCTACGGCGACAGAACCCCGCCTGCATTCACAGCCGTCCCGACACCGCCCTCGGCATCCTCGAGTAGCCACCACCGGGCGGCCGCCAGCCGCCAGTCGCCGACGATATTGCACTCGTGTCCAAGGGTTGTCCCACCCCGCAACTGGTCTTGGCATGAGGGTGATTGGTCAGGACTGGATCCTGGGGACCACTGGGTCCGCCGCCACGGTCGCGTCGTTCCCGCGGACTGTCCGGTTTGATCACTTGGTGTCCAGATGGCCCAGGGCGCGCCGGGTGGCGGGTGGATCCGCCTGGCGAAATGAGCGGCGGAGTCCCCTGCTATGGTGCGCCGATGTCAGCGATCAAGAAGTTTCAGGTCACCTTTGACTGCGCAGAACCTGAGCGCCTCGCTCGCTTCTGGTGTGAGGTGTTGGGGTACGTCGTACCGCCGCCGCCGGAGGGGTTTGCCACTTGGGACGATTTCAATCGTTCGCAGCCACCTGAGCAGCGGGATTCGTGGTTCGCCTGCATAGATCCCTCAGGAGTGGGCCCACGGCTGTACTTCCAGCGCGTTCCCGAAGGGAAGGCCGTAAAGAACCGGGTGCATCTAGATGTACGGGTCGGCACCGGTCTCGTGGGTGAAGCGCGCCTCGCCGCACTTGAGGCCGAATGTGCGCGACTGGTCCCGCTCGGCGCGGTACACGTGCGAACACTGTATGACGGCAGTGATGCGTGCATCCCGATGCTGGACATCGAGGGCAACGAGTTCTGTATCGACTGAGCATTCTCCGAGCCGGAGAGATGGGGAGCCGCCTCCCTTGGACCTCTCTGGTCTCGTATGGGGCGGGAGTTATCCCGTGAGGGCGAGGTTGTGCATGCGTCGGCGAGAACGGTGCCGTAGTGGCGGCCCTTGCGAGTGGCGTACTCGTCAACGCCGACCACACGCGGGGCGGGCACTTCCGGCTCGGGAAGGGCGTCGACCAAGCGCAGGACGGTGCTCCGGCTGGCGGAGGCCCCGAGCACGCAACTCAGGCGAGCGCCGGCGCGGCCCGCCAGGGCGAGACCGGTTGTTGGGCCTTGACGGCCTGGCCGTGGTCGGGGTCGCCGACGACACCGACGGGCCGGTGGTGCACCTGGTCACTGCTGATCAGCGGGCACGCCACTGCCCAGACTGCGGCACCCGGGCGCGGCGGTCGAAGGGCCGGCGGCTGACCCGGCCGCGTGTCCAGTCGGCCGGTGGGCCCCCACCCCCGCGGGGGTGGGCCCAACCCCCCGGG
>NZ_JBHYKH010000184.1:14822-15901 GCF_042741275.1 Streptomyces sp. NPDC058964 | reverse complement strand
ACACCCCCCCACCCGCCCACCCGCGGGACCCTCATGGCGCCGAAGGGGCCGCCCATCGGGCGGACGAGAAGGCGTACGTCGCGTGCCGGGTTCCTCCGGGAGGCGCGCCTTCGCTCCGCACGTGCAGTGACAGCAACCTGGAACGCACCACTGACAGTTGGAGACCGCATCGGGCAGGGGAACGGCGGCACACGGATGAGTCGCAGCGGCCTGCTGTCCGTATTCTCTGATCATGGCCGCACCCCCCGCTTATACACTCATCGCCACCGACCTGGACGGGACGCTGCTGCGCGGTGACGACACGCTCTCCGACCGGTCCCGCGTGGCGCTCGCGCGGGCCGTGGAGGCCGGCGCGCGGCACCTCGTGGTGACCGGGCGCCCGGCGCCGAGAGTGCGGCCGCTGCTCGACGACCTCGGCGGCACGGGGCTCGCGGTGTGCGGACAGGGCGCGCAGTTGTACGACGCCGGCGCGAACCGCCTGCTGTGGTCGGTCACCCTGGACCGGGAGTTGGCCGAGACCGCGCTCGGCAAGATCGAGGCCGAGGTGGGACAGGTGTTCGCGGCCGTCGACCAGGACGGAGTGGACGGTCTCACGCTCATCGAGCCCGGGTATCTGATGCCGCACCCGACCCTGCCCGCCGTGCGGGTCCGGCGGCGCGAGGACCTCTGGTGCGAACCGATCAGCAAGGTCTTGCTCCGCCATCACGCCCTGTCCGACGACGAGTTGGCCCGGACCGCCCGGGGAGTCGTGGGCTCGCTGGCGACGGTCACCATGTCGGGGCCGGGGACCGTCGAGCTCCAGCCCTGCGGCATCACCAAGGCGACCGGCCTCGCGCTGGCTGCCGAACATCTGGGGCTGGGCCGCGAGCAGGCCCTCGCCTTCGGGGACATGCCCAACGACATCCCGATGTTCCAGTGGGCCGCCCACGGGGTGGCGATGGCCAACGCCCACCCCGAACTCAAGGCGGTGGCCGACGAGGTCACCCTGTCGAACGAAGTAGCCGGCCACGCCGGGCAGCAAGAAAGGCGTGTTGGCTGACGTAGTCGGGGATGATGGGCCGAAGAACGGTGGGGTTGTT
>NZ_JBHYKH010000184.1:0-14812 GCF_042741275.1 Streptomyces sp. NPDC058964 | reverse complement strand
GGCCGCCGGTCTCCCCGAGCCCCACCTGGCCGCCCCGCCCCGGCCCCCCCCTCGCAAGGCTGTTTGCGTGAGGTCGTCTGTCAGTAGGCGCCGAAGACGTTGTCGATGGAGCCGTAACGGGCGGCCGCGTAGTTGCAGGCGGCCGTGATGTTGGCGACCGGGTCGTAGATGTTGAACGCCGTTCCGGCGACGTGGTACGCGTTGAACGTCGGGTCGATGACCTGGAGCAGGCCCTTGGACGGGATGCCCTTGGCCGCGTTGGAGTCCCAGAGGTTGATGGCCAGCGGGTTGCCCGACGACTCACGCATGACGTTGCGGTAGATGCCGTTGTACGTGCCGGGAATGCCCTTTTCCGCCATGATTGCGAGGGACTCGCGGATCCAGCCGTCGAGGTTGTTCGGGTACCCGGCCAAGGTCGTGGCGGGCGTGGTCTCGGTCGTGGCGGCGGAGGCCGCGGTCGCGCTCACGAGCGGGACGGCGAGCAGCGCGATGCCGGTGCCGGCGAGGGCGAGCTTGCGGGCGAGGCGGGTGCGGCGGGGCTGAGCGGCAGCAGGCATGGCGAAGTTCCTCTCCGTCGCCTGCGAGGTGAGCTGTCGGGTTCGGGCTGGGGAGGTGCCCGGCCGTGCCTCCGTGAGGCGGCACGACTTCACCCCTAGCCGTTCCGTACGACGTGTGCCGTCCGGCCCGGCGACTTACCTGGGTCCCCCGCTCCTGCCTACGCGAATGAGTTCGTCGATGGGTCGCGACGGGCGGTGGCAGGATTCGGCGTCCGCCCGACAGGCCGGGAAGCTATGCGAGAGCACATGTCGGAAACAAGTGGCTGAATCACACAACGCACCAATTGACCTTGGTGTGAGGCGTATGGGGTGCTTGATCCTTTGCGGGTGCCAATCCTCAACTGACCAGTGGGCAAAGGGTGGAACGGGGGTTCGGACGGTGTGACGCGCCGTTGGGTCCGAGTGACCCAATTCACGGAATAACAATCACGGCAAAACAGACATGCAGGTCAACGCGGTTCACGGGGTCCGCGGGATGCGCTTCTCCCGCGTCCGGTGGAAGACCACCTCGCCGCCCTCCCTGCGGATCACCTCGTCGGAGGTGAGGAAGTGCTCCGCGTCACATCCGATCTCCGAACGCGTCCGGACCGTCGTGTCCCCGGCCGACTCCGGCCGGTGCAGCCGGATCGACCAGTGGGAGCGGGTGCGGGCCGATCAGGGGGGTCCTTCTCGGTGATCGTGTACGTCTCCAGCGCGTCCTCGGTGAACTTCAGCCCGTCGGGAGACACGCGCGCGCCGCCGTGGCGCGGGTCGACCTCCAGGCGCCACTCGCCCTTGGCCGCGTCCCGCACCACGAGCCGCCCGGGGCACGGCTCGTCGAGGGCGGCGGGGAAGTTGCTGCCCAGCGGCTCGGCCTGCTCCGGTTCCTCGAAGGTGATCGTCCGGTCCAGGGCCCGCCCGCGCACCGGCAGTTCGAGCCGGCTGCCCGCCGGGTCCAGCGTGAACCCGGCCGCCGAGTCCGGCTCGGGCCAGATCCAGGGCCAGTACTCGGAGGAGACGGCCAGCCGGATGCGGTGGCCGGGCGGGAAGGCGTGCCCGGCGCCGTTCAGCTCGAAGGTCACCTCCTCCGTGGCACCCGGCGTCCAGGGCACCCGCCGGTCGCGGTCGCGGCGCGCGGACAGGTTGAGCGCACCCCGGGTCACCAGCGTCGAGGCGCCGTCCGGCGCGACGTCGCAGATCCGGGCGTCGACCTGGCCGCGCGGCACCGGGGAGGTCGGCCGCAGCCGCACCCTCGGCCGTCCCGGCACCCGGGTCTCCTCCGCCGCCGCGAAACTCGGAGCAGGCCGGCCTCGCGTCCTCCTCGCGCTGGTCGGGCGGCAGGTCGGCGTCGTTGCCGAACGGCAGGAAGCGGCCCGCGTCGGCGCCCGTGTGCATCGGGGACCGGACGAGGGCGGGGGCACCCCGGAGGCCGTACGTGACACCGGTCACGTTGGGTGAGGGCCGGGCGGGCTCGCCGAACCGGCGGCCGGGGAGGGTGTCGTGGACCGTGGCCGGGGGCGGGAGCCGGTGACGTACGCGCGCAGGAGCGGCACGTCCATGGGGGTGCCCGCGCCGGAGGCGCCGTCGCACGGGGGGTGTGCCCTTGAGCCGGTGATCCCACCAGCGCAGGGTCTCGTGGAGGAAGCCGATCGCCGGTCCGGGCCGGCAGGCCGCGGTCGGGTTACTGGTGCGACCAGGGGCCGATGATGCGCCGGACGCGGTCGCGCGGCAGGTGTTCGACCAGACGGAGGACCGCGTCGTGGTAGGGGTCGTGCCGGCCGCCCACCGCCGGCACGGCGGCTCTGATCGCGCCGTAGTCCTCGCTGACGCCGGCGTGCCGCCAGTAGGCGTCGCGGGCGCGGTGGGCGAGCCAGGTGTGGACGAGGGGCTCGACGGCCTCCAGCCGCTCCGGCCACATGTCCCGCCAGGCCTCGCCGGCGTACAGCGGGTCGGGCGGCGGGGCCGCGAAGGAGAGCAGCGCGGCCGCCCAGGCGTGGGTGTCGACGGCGAGCACGGAACCTCCCACACGCTGCACGTCGTTGTCGTAGCGGTCGTCCGTGGAGCACACCGTGACGACCGCCTCGAGCGGCTCGGGGGCGAGGGCCGCGATCCGGAGGGAGTCGAAGCCGCCCCGGGAGATGCCGAAACATGCCCACGTTGCCGACGCACCAGGACTGCGCGGCCGGCCAGTTCACGACCTCGGCCCCGTCGTCCGGCTCGGTCGCCCGCGTACCCGTCCGCCGGCCCGCCCCCGCTGTTGCCGTGCCCGCGGACGTCGACGCGGACGGAGGCGTAGCCGTGGCCCGCGTGCCAGGGGCTCGTCCGTCAGGGGCCGCCATACGCGCGCGTACAGCCGTGTCCCGTCGGGCAGGGGGATGTGGAGGTCGTCGTGCGTGGTCTCGTAGGGGTAGGACGTGCGGATGTGCATGGGCGGTACCCCGTGGCACCGACGGATCGGGGACGTGGACCAGGTGCGGGAACCGGGTACACAAGGACAGGGACATAAGGGGCGAAAAGTGTCACATGGCGGTGAATCAATAAATATCAAATCTTATTGTCTGATCAAAAACATACCGGTCGTGATCCGATACCGCCTGGGCTGTAACGGTGGGCGCTATCGGTGATCGAAACCTGACCGGATACGCTGACTTGAGTGATGGCAGCGACCTATCGACAAACCGTGTAATCGCCAGCAGACACCAGCAGACAGGAGACCCCTCGTGACCGTCGTCGGGCCGTTCGGGCTGAGCGTGCGGGACCAGGCTCTGGAAGCCGATGTCCAGGCCGGATTGACGGCTGTCGAGGAAGGCTTGCTCGAGGCCACCAAGAGCGAGGTCCCGTTCATCACGGAGGCCGCGCAACACCTGGTGCGGGCGGGCGGGAAGCGGTTCCGGCCGCTGCTCGTGATGCTCGCGGCGCAGTTCGGCGACCCGTACGCGCCGGGTGTCGTGCCCTCGGCCGTGGTGGTCGAGCTGACGCACCTCGCGACGCTGTACCACGACGACGTGATGGACGAGGCGGCGGTGCGCCGCGGGGTCGACAGCGCCAACACCCGTTGGGGCAACTCGGTCGCCGTCCTCACGGGTGACTTCCTGTTCGCCCGCGCCTCACAGATCCTCGCCGACCTCGGCCCCGAGGCGGTGCGGGTCCAGGCGCTCGCGTTCGAGCGGCTGGTCACCGGGCAGATCCTGGAGACGGCGGGTCCGTCGGACGGCCGGGATCCGGTCGATCACTACCTGGACGTGCTGGGCGGCAAGACGGGCTCCCTGGTGGCGGTCTCGTGCCGGTTCGGGGCGATGATGTCGGGTGCCGACGAGACGGTCGTCGACGTGCTGACCCAGTACGGCGAGCGCCTCGGTGTGGCCTTCCAGCTGGCGGACGACGTGCTCGACATCGCGTCCGACTCGCACGAGTCCGGGAAGACGCCGGGCACCGACCTGCGCGAGGGCATCCCGACGCTCCCGGTGCTGCGGCTGCGGGAGCGGGCGGCGCGGCTGGGGCTGGCCGAGGACCTGGCGCTCTGTGAGCTCCTCGACTCCGACCTGGCCGACGACGCGCGCCTGGCGGAGGCGCTGGCCGGCCTGCGGGGGCACCCGGCGCTGGAGCAGGCCCGGCGCGACACCGTGCGCTACGCGGAGGAGGCGCGGGCCGCGCTGGCCCCGCTGCCGGAGTGCGACGCGAAGGCCGCGCTGGTCGAGCTGTGCGACGCGGTGGTACACCGGGCCGGGTAGTTCCCGCCCCGCGACGGGTTCCCACGCCGGGGCCAGTTCCCGTGCCACGGCGTGAAACACCTCACATTTCTGGACTGAGTCTAATCTGAGATCCCTTTCGTACCCATGCCCAGAAGCTGACGCAGGGGGCGTCAGCCGCATACGGGGAGAAAACCGAATCATGGGTATGAACGGATCGTTCTTCGCGCGCCGCAAGGGCCTCGCCGTCACCGCCGTCGCCCTCGCCGCGTCCGCCGGTGTCGCCGCCACGGTGATCCCGGCCTCCGCCACCGAGAGCCGCACCGGCAAGGAGACGACCGTCCTCGCCGCAAGCCTCCGGGGCGCCAACGAGGTACCGGTCGAGGGCGGCCCCGCCGTGGGGGACAAGGACGGCGCGGCGCTGGAGTTCATCGAGGTCAAGGGAGACAAGGTATCCGTCGCCGTGACCTGGCGCGGTACCGGACGGCCCACCGACCTGCACATCCACCAGGGCGCCAGGGGCGCCAACGGCGGTGTGAAGATCGACTTCGGGAAGCTGCTCGAGAAGGCCCCCAAGGGGCGGCACAGCCTCGTCGGCAGCGTCAGGGTGAACGACCCCGCCCTGCTCGAGAGGCTCACCACCGACCCCGGCTCCTTCTACGCCAATCTCCACACCGCCGAGTTCCCCGGCGGAGCCGTCCGGGGCCAACTTCACAAGGTCACCACCGCCGTCGGCCTCCGGCACGTGCTCGGCAGCTTCCAGGCCTCCGTCGTCAAGGGCCGGCAGATCTACGAGTGCAAGGCGGCCGACGGGGGCGGCTACGCCTTCGCGCAGCGCGACGTCAGCGCCCGGCTCGGCGGCGGTATCCGGCACTCCTTCGTGAAGCCCGGCTCCGGCACCCCCCAGTGGGTCGCACCCGACGGCAGTGCCGTCACGGGCGCGCTGATCGCCAAGACGCCGGGCGGCGACGGCAACATCCCCGAACTCGACCTCAAGGCCACCCGGTCCGGCACGCACCACGGGCTGCTCGCCGGTACGACCGAGATCCTCCGGCTGAACACGGTCGGCGGGGTCGCCCCGGCCGGCTCCTGCACACCGGGCGCGATCGTCGGCGTGTCCTACCGGGCGGACTACGTCTTCGTCCGGCAGCACTGAGCCCCGGCGGCGCCTCCGGGATCACCGACCCCTACGGGTCGGGGGAGGCGCCGTCTCCGTGTGTCATACCCGAGGCGTAGGCGGAGTTGAGTCCGGGGGCTGACGCTTCCGCACGGCCGATTTGGTCAGATGGAAACCACGGAAATCACCACTCCTCACCGATTCGGGTGAGAATGGCGGCTCAGGGTGGGACAGAGTGCGAGAACAGCCGCCGCCGACGACGGAGGTAAGGCACACATGGCACCGTACGAATCCGGCGACAACACGGGCGCCGCGGAGGTCGACGACCTGCCGACGGGGCGGCGTAAGGCCGCTCGGTACGTCGTCCCGGTCGCGGTGGTGGGGGTGGCGGCGGCGACCATCGGGCTCGTCCCGGCGCTCGCCGACTCCGGTGACCCCGATCTGCCGAAGATCAGCGCGCAGCAGCTCATCGAGAAGATCGCCAAGTCGGACGTGCAGCAGCTGTCCGGCACGGTGAAGACCGGCACGGACCTGGGTCTGCCCGACCTCGGCGGCCTGGAGAGCGGCCTGGTCTCGGGTGTCGCCCGTTCGGGTGACGGATCGTCGGCCGACCCGACCTCCAAGCTGACCGAGCTCCTCACCGGCACGCACACCCTGCGCGTCGCCGAGGACGGTCCGGACCGGCAGAAGGTCTCGCTGATCGAGAGCGCCGCCGAGTACAGCCTCATCCACAACGGCAAGGACGTGTGGGGCTACGACAGCAAGTCCAACGAGGTCTACCACGGCACCGCGCACCAGGACGCCAAGGGCCGCAAGGGCCACACGGAGGAGCCGCCCGCCACTCCGAAGGACTTCGCCGACGAGGCACTGAAGTCCGTCGACGACACCACGTCCGTGACCGTCGACGGCACCGTCCGGGTCGCGGGCCGGGACGCCTACAAGCTGCTCATCAAGCCCAAGCAGTCCGGCACCACCGTCGGCGCGATCAGCATCGCCGTGGACGCGAAGACCGGGATGCCGCTGAAGTTCACCCTCACGCCGTCGAGTGGCGGCGCGGCCGTGATCGACGCGGGCTTCACCCAGGTCGACTTCGCCAGGCCGGCCGCCTCGACCTTCGACTTCACCCCGCCCAAGGGATCGAAGGTCACCGAGAACGACGACCACGCGTCCAAGGGCTCCGGCAAGGACTTCCCGAAGCGCGGCGACGGCCTCGCCAAGGGCCTCGAGGGGGACGAGTTCGCCAAGGGCCTCAAGGGCGGTGGCGGCTTCGACGTCCTCGGCAAGGGCTGGAACACCGTCGCCACCTTCGACACCGGCAGCAAGGGCGGCCTGCCGTCCGGCTCCGCCGGCGGCGACCTCGGCGGCTTCCTCGGCTCGCTCGGCGACCGGGTGACCGGCAAGTTCGGCAAGGGCACGGTCTTCTCCACCCGCCTGGTCAACGCCCTGATCACGAACGACGGCAAGGTGTACGCCGGTGCCGTGACCAAGGACGCCCTGGTCAAGGCGGCGAACGCGGCCAAGTAAGTACCCCACGGGCACGAATCGAGGGAGCCGATGGACGAACCGTCCGCCACGGAGCCGGACACGGAGGCGGGGGACGAGGGACGGGACGCGCCGAGCGTCATCGACACCCGCGGCCTCACCAAGCGCTACCGCGGCGGACAGCTCGCCGTGGACGGTCTCGACCTGACCGTCCCGGCGGGCAGCGTCTTCGGCTTCCTCGGTCCGAACGGCTCGGGCAAGACCACCACCATCCGCATGCTGATGGGGCTCATCGAGCCCACGTCCGGCACGGCACGGGTGCTCGGGCGCCCCATGCCCCGCTCCTCGCGCACCGTGCTGCCGCACGTCGGCGCGCTGATCGAGGGCCCCGCCCTGTACGGCTTCCTCTCCGGCCGGGACAACCTCCTGCGGTACGACGCCGCCGACCCGACCGCCGACCCGCGCACCCGGCGCACCCGCGTCGCGGCCGCACTGGACCGGGTGGGCCTGTCGGCCGCCGCCGGCAAGAAGGCGAAGGCGTACTCCCTGGGCATGAAGCAGCGCCTCGGACTGGCGGCCGCGCTGCTCCAGCCGCGCCGGCTGCTCGTGCTCGACGAGCCGACCAACGGACTCGACCCGCAGGGCATGCGTGAAATCCGGTCCCTGGTGAGGGAACTGGCCTCCGACGGCACCACGGTCTTCCTCTCCTCCCACCTCCTCGACGAGATCGAGCAGGTGTGCACCCACGCGGCGGTGATGGCACGGGGACGCCTCGTCACCCAGGGCGCGGTGGCCGACCTGGCGGCGGGAGCGCGCGGGCGGCTGGTCGTGACCACGCCGGACACGGGGGACGCGGCCCGGGTGCTGAAGGAACAGGGTGTCGGGGACGTCGTGGTCGCCGAGGAGCGGGTGACCGCGGAGCCCCCGCAGGGCGAACTCGCCGATCTGAACGCCGCATTGGTGGCCGGCGGGGTGCGGGTGCGGGGATTCGTGGTCGAACGGGCCTCCCTGGAGGACGCGTTCGTGGCGCTGACCGGAGAGGGCTTCGATGTCGCAGGCTGAAATCGGGCTGACGAGGGCCGGGTCGGGGGCCGGGCCGGGGGCCGTGCGCGCTCCGAGTCCGCTGTGGACCTTCGGTCTGCTGCGCAGCGAACTGCTCACCACCTTCCGGCGCTGGCGCACGCTCGCGCTGCTGGGCGTGCTGGCCGGAGTGCCGGTCCTGGTCGGTGTCGCGGTGAAGATCGAGACGCGGGGCGGCGGGCAGGCCGGCCGCGGCGGCGGAGAAGGACCCGCCTTCATCGCGCAGATCACCAACAACGGCCTGTTCCTCGTCTTCACCGCCCTGGCGGCGACACTCCCGTTCTTCCTGCCGATGGCGATCGGCGTCGTCGCGGGCGACGCGATCGCGGGCGAGGCCAACGCGGGGACCCTGCGCTACCTCCTGGTGGCCCCCGCCGGCCGCACCCGTCTCCTGCTCACCAAGTACGCGACGGCGATGGCCTTCTGCCTGGTGGCCACCCTCGTGGTCGCGGTCTCCGCGCTGGCGGTGGGCGCGCTGCTCTTCCCGCTCGGCGAGCTGACGACCATCTCCGGCACCCGGATCGGCTTCGGCGAGGGGCTGGGGCGGGCCCTGCTGATCGCCCTGGTCGTCGCCGCGTCACTGACCGGGATCGCGGCACTCGGCCTGTTCATCTCGACCCTGACCAACAGCGGGATCGCGGCGATGGCGACCACGGTGGGTCTGCTGATCACCGTCCAGATCCTCGACCAGATCCCCCAGCTGCACGCGCTCCAGCCGTACTTCTTCTCCCACTACTGGCTGTCCTTCGCCGACCTGATGCGCGACCCCGTCTACTGGGACGGCCTGGTCAGGAACCTCGGTCTGCAGGCCCTCTACGCGGCCGTGTTCGGCTCGGCGGCCTGGGCGCGGTTCACGACGAAGGACATCAGCGCGTAGGACAGCGCGGCACGGTGCTCAGGCGGCGGCCGTCTCGTACGGGAACCGCGCGAGCGGCGCCTGCCGGGCGAAGAACGTCTTCGCGCCCGCCAGTGCCTCCTGGTCCCGCAGTACGTCCCCGGGCGCGCTGCCGTTGCCCAGCAGCACCCCACCGAAGCGCATCCCCAGGTAGGCGGCCGAGTTGTTGAGCAGGCCGATCAGCGGGTCGGCCACCTCCGGCTCCCGGTGCGCGAGCGCGGTGACGCCCCACAGCGTGCGCCCGCCCATGGTCGCCCTGAAGTCGATGCCGGGGGTGCGCAGCCAGCCCGACCAGTGGTCCAGGTAGCGCTTGGTGAGGCCGGAGACCGAGTACCAGTACAGCGGCGAGACGATCACGATGTCCGTGGCCGCGAGCGTGGCGTCGAGGAACAGGCCGGTGGCGCTGTCGGCCGGCGGCCGCACGTGGTCGCTGTCGTGCCGCAGGTCCACGAAGTCGGGCAGCGGGTGTTCGGTGAGGCCGAGCCACCGCTGCTCCACGTCCGCGGGCAGCTGTTCCGCGGCCCTGCGGGCCAGCAGTTCGGAGTTGCCGTCGGCGCGGGCACTGCCCAGCACGAAGAGGAAGCGGCGGGTCATGGGATCCCCCAGGGTGATCGGATGCTCGGCCTGCGGCCATTAATAGCACGTGCATCATATGCATACGCAAGTAAATTCCACCAGGGGAGGGACTCGTCAGCGTGGCTGTCGTCCGGCTCCCGCCCCCGTCAGCCGCACCAGCGCGTCCGTACCCCGTGGCGCCCCGCCGCTGAGATCCCCCACGCGCCAGTCGTCCACCCACGGCACCCGGTACACGTCGATGACCGACTCGATCCACTTGACCTGCCGGTCGAGCTCCCGCGGCAGCCGTCCCGGGGCGTCCGCGACGAGCACCACGGCATCCAGGTCGAGGCCGGGCGGCGTGGCGCCCCGCCGGAACGTGTCGACGGCGTGTGCGGCGCTGGCCAGCCCGGTGGCATGCGTCCGGGCGACGAGCAGCACCGACGGCGGGGCATCCGGCCCCGGCCAGTCGCGCCCGCAGTCCCGGCCGCCGTACACGGCCGCGAGCGTGCTGGCGCCCGCCCCGCCGTGCGTCCCGACCCAGGAGAAGTGCCGGAGGGGGAAGGGGGCCTGGACGGGCGGACCCCAAGGCGGCTCCTGCTCCCGCTCCGGCTCGGTGACCGGTCCACGAATCCAGATTTCCGGCCCCTGCTGCCCGCGTGGCTGCATGCCCGCGCTCCTCCCGTTCTGATGGAGTTTCAGTGCCTGGTGCGAGTCTGTGACATCGCGGTGACGTGGGAACCGTAGCGAGCGGCGACACTCGACAGTACGCACGTGTAAGACCGGATCGTGACGCCGGGGGAGTGAGGGGGACCGATGTCTCGACTCAGCCGCGAGAAGAAGCGGGAACAGCAGCGGGCCACCTGCCCGGCGGATCCGCTCGACGTCCGCGTGTCGGGCACGGGCGGCGCGCTGGTCGCCGGGGTGCCCGTGGTGGCCGGTCCGGGTGAGGAGATCCAGCACGCCGTCCTGAACCATCTCCACCGCCTCGTCCTCGCGAACGGTCACCCGGTCCTCGCCTCCGTCCACGACGACCGCATCGGGTACGTCGTCCCGCTCCGGATCGACGCGGACGGCTCCAGCCGTTTCGCGGGCGAGCCGGTGCGGATGGCTCCGCCGGTGGACCGGGGAGACCGGGGAGACCGGGGGGACCTGGGAGAGCGGGGGGACCTGGGAGAGCGGCCGGAGAGGGAAGCGCGGGAAGCACGGCGAGAGCAGGGGGAGCCGGCCGGGCACGGGTTGCCGACGCCGGCCGCCGGGCCGCC
The DNA here is from genome assembly GCF_042741275.1 of Streptomyces sp. NPDC058964. Classification (NCBI taxonomy): domain Bacteria; kingdom Bacillati; phylum Actinomycetota; class Actinomycetes; order Kitasatosporales; family Streptomycetaceae; genus Streptomyces; species Streptomyces sp. NPDC058964. The sequence goes on along the minus strand of NZ_JBHYKH010000184.1, from coordinate 4,193 downwards.
GCGCCCCGACAAGCCCACTCATCTGCTGCACCAGGTCGCCGAGCCGGTGAGGGACGCCGTGCCGACGTTCCCGTTGCGGGCGGTGCCGGAGTCGGCGGCGCCGCAGACGCCTGCCCCGGGGGAGCCGTCGTCGGCGGAGGCCGCACCCGCGTTCACTCTGCGCGCGGTGGAGGGGGCACCGCTCGGAACGGTCCAGACACCCACCGGAGTGTTCGGACCGCCGCCCGTCATGGACGCCGGGCCGGCCCCCGTCGCCGTGCCGGGACCGACCGCCCGACCGGGACCGACCGCCGTGCAGGGGCCGGTTGCCGTACCGCTGCCGGTTCCCGTGCCGGAACGGGTCGCCGGGCCCGTACTCGACCTCGACCCCAAGCCCGTGCTCGACCTCGACCCCGAGCCTGTGCTCGACCTCGACCCCGGGCCCGTGCTCGACCCCGACCCCAAGCCCACGCCCGCCCGGGGGTTCGACGCCGTGGCCGAAGAGGTGCTCGGCGACGGGCCGGTGACCACCACAGAGGAGGGCGCCGCCCTGCTCACGGAGCCGATGACGCTGATCAACGAGGCCGTCAAGGAGGGCCGGATCGAAGCCGCGGCCGCACTGGCGCAGCGCACGGTCGCGGAGGCGTCCGCCCTGCTGGGCCACGATCACCCCGAGGTGCTCTATCTGCGCGAGCTGACCGCGTACATCGCCTACCTGGCCGGCGACCCGCTCCGCTCGTTCCGGCTCTCGATCGACCTCTCCCGGATGCGCCGCCACGCCGGGGACACCGAGGGCGCGTACGGCAATGTGCAGAGCGCGGCCTCGGCCTGGCGCGCCGTCCGCGACCCAGAGCAGGGCCTGAGCCTCGGCCGGGAGCTGATCGCGCTGTGGACGGAGCTCACCGCCGAAGGGGGCCCGGCGGCCGACGACGTCGAGCAGTTGCACTCCGCGCACTCGCGCATGGGCCGCCTGACGGAACGGGCCCGCAGGGCCGCCAACCCGTAACCGCTGCCGGTAGCGGCGGCCTCGACCGCCGCTACTGCACGCAGAACTCGTTCCCCTCGGGGTCCGCCATCACCACCCACTCCCCGGCGGGCTCCCGCACATGCCGCAGTACCCGCGCCCCCAGGCCCGCCAGGCGCCCGACCTCGTCCGCGCGCCGCCCGTCGCCCGGGTGCAGATCCAGATGGAGCCGGTTCTTGCCGGCCTTGGTCTCCGGCACACGCTGGAACAGCAGCCGCCGCCCCAGCCCGGTGCCGCGCTCCTCGTCGTACGGGTCGTCGGGGTGCCGTACGGCGATCAGGTCCCGGAAGGCGGCGCGGCCGTGGAACTCGACGGTGGCCTCGCCCGGCAGCGCGCCGAGTTCCAGCAGTCGCTCGACGAACGCGCTGTTGTCCTCGACCTCGTAGTGCAGCGCGGCGGCCCAGAAGTCGGCCTGCGCGTGCGGGTCGACGGCGTCGATGACGAGCTTCCAGTGCAGCGGGGCGGGCACGGCCGCCGAAGTCTGTGTCACGCCCACCACTTATAGCCGACCCCGGCCGACCCGGCGGGGGTATCAGGACCTTGCGTCCAGCGGATCGGGATCCACCGCGACGACCATGCGCTCCGCCTCCCGCGCGGGCGCGATCGGGACTGCCGGGACGGGGGCGGTGGAGGGCTCGGACACGGGGACGGCCGTGGCGCTCTCGGCCCTGGCCGCGGCCAGGGTGCGCGACGCGCGGCGGGCGGTGCGCAGGGCGTCCCAGGTGAGCAGGGACAGGGCCAGCCAGACCAGCGCGAAGCCCGCCCACCGCTCGGCCGGCATGGCCTCGTGGAAGTAGAGGATGCCGAGCAGGAACTGGAAGACGGGGGCCAGGTACTGGAGCAGCCCCAGCGTGGACAGCGGGACGCGTATCGCGGCCGCGCCGAAGCAGACGAGCGGGAGCGCGGTGACGATGCCCGTCGAGGCGAGCAGGGCGGAGTGCCCGGTGCTGCCGGTGGTGAAGGTGGACTCGCCGTGCGCGGTGAGCCACAGCAGATAGGCGAGCGCGGGCAGGAACTGGATCGCGGTCTCGGCCGCCAGCGACTCGATGCCGCCGAGGTTGACCTTCTTCTTGACCAGCCCGTAGGTCGCGAAGGAGAACGCGAGACAGAGGGAGATCCACGGCGGCTGCCCGTACCCGATGGTCAGGACCAGTACGGCGCCGAACCCGACCCCGACCGCCGCCCACTGCACGGGCCGCAGTCGTTCCTTCAGGATCAGTACCCCCATGGCGATGGTGACCAGGGGGTTGATGAAGTAGCCGAGCGAGGCCTCCACGACGTGCCCGGCGTTCACGGCCCAGATGTAGACACCCCAGTTGACCGTGATCACCGCGGCGGCGACCGTCACGAGGGCCAGCCGGCGCGGCTGCCGCAGAAGCTCTCCGGCCCAGGCCCAGCGCCGTACGGCCACGAGCGCGACGGCCACGAACGCGAGGGACCACACCATCCGGTGAGCGAGGATCTCCACCGATCCCGCCGGCTTCAGCAACGGCCAGAAGAGGGGCACGAGCCCCCACATCCCATAGGCCGCGAAACCGTTCAGCAGACCTCTCCGCCCCTCACCCTTCGGCACGTCGGCCACGGGCCCCTCCTGCTCACTTCTCTGTCCTGCTCGCCTGGACGAAAGGTAACGCCGAGCACCCCCGTCTGTCATGCCCGTATCGCCATACGGTCATGACAGACCGGGGGTCGGGGCGCGCTCGGGGACCCGGCGGGGGAGTTCAGCCCTTGAGCGCGGCCGTGACGGCGTCGGCCAGCGGGGTCGTCGGGCGGCCGATCAGCCGGGACAGGTCGCCGCTGGAGACGACCAGCTCGCCTCTGGCGATGGACCCGTCCACATCGACCAGGACAGCGGCAAACTGCTCGGGCACGCCGGCTCCGGTGAGGATGCCCCGGAGCGTCTCGGCCGGGACGGAGTTGTAGGCGATCTCCTTGCCGGTCTGCTTGCTCAGCTCGGCCGCGTACTCGGCGAAGCCCCAGGCCTCGTCGCCGCCCAGTTCGTACGTCTTGTTCTCGTGGCCCTCGCCGGTGAGCACGGCGACGGCCGCGGCCGCGTAGTCGGCGCGCGAGGCGGAGGAGACGCGGCCGTCACCGGCGGCTGTGACGACGGCGTCGTGCGCGAGCACCGGGGCCAGGTTCTCGGTGTAGTTCTCGTGGTACCAGCCGTTGCGCAGCAGGGCGTAGGGCTGGCCGGAGGCGATCAGGACCTCCTCGGTGGCGCGGTGGTCGTCGGCGAGCGCCGCCCGCAGGCTGCCGGGGGCACTGGTGTATGCGAGCAGTGCCGCGCCCGCCGCCCGTGCGGCGTCGATGACGACCTTGTGCTGCTGGACACGGCCTTTGTCGAACTCGTTGCCGGAGATCAGCAGCACCTTGTCGCCGGCCGCGAAGAGCCCGTCGAAGGTCTCGGGCCGGTTGTAGTCGGCGACGGCGATCCGCACGCCGCGGGCGGCGAAGTCGGCGGCCCTGGCCTCGTCGCGTACGACGGCGGTGATCTGTCCGGCCGGGACCTTCTCCAGCAGCTGCTCCACGACGTGACGGCCGAGGTGTCCGGTGGCTCCGGTGACGACGATGCTCATGTCTGGGATCTCCTTGTGGGGTGCGTCTGCCGCTAACCCTAGGACTGGCGCTAACTCTGCGAAAGTGCCCACTTTGGAGTAAGGTACTGGCATGGGAGTAAGTAACGAGGCCAAGTCCAAGTACGAGATCAGCGAGGCGATGTGTCCCTACCGCCTCGTCCTCGAACACGTCACCAGCCGCTGGGGCGTCCTGGTCCTGATCGAGCTCCTCGACCGCCCGTACCGGTTCAGCGAACTGCGCCGGGCCATCGGCCGGGTCAGCGAGAAGATGCTCACGCAGACCCTCCAGACCCTGGAGCGCGACGGCCTCGTCCACCGTGACGCCAAGCCGGTCATCCCGCCCCGCGTCGACTACTCCCTCACCGGCCTGGGCCGTGAGGCGGCCGAACAGGTGCGGGCACTGGCCCAGTGGACCCACGAGCGGATGGATGACGTGGAGAAGGCCCGCCGGGCATACGACGAGGCCCGGGAAATCCGGTCCCGGGCCTCGTGAACACACGTCGGCGATCTCAGCCGACCACCGTCCAGGTGTCGCCGCCGGCGAGGAGGGCGGCGAGGTCGCCCTTGCCGTGGTGTTCGACGGCGGTGTCGAGCTGGTCGGCCATCTGGGTGTC
>NZ_JBHYKH010000183.1:0-16032 GCF_042741275.1 Streptomyces sp. NPDC058964 | reverse complement strand
TCCCGGTGGGGGCTCCCTGCGTGCACCCCCCCTCGCCGTCGGCCGGGAGGATCGCCTCGACGTCGTGTCCGTCGATCTCCACGGTGTGCCAGCCGAAGGCGCGGAAGCGGCGTGCGTAAGCGTCCAGGTCGTGCCCGTGCCGGGTGGGGCCGCGCTGCCCCAGCCGGTTGACGTCCACGATCGCGACGAGGTTGTCGAGGTGTTCGTACGCCGCGTGCTCGGCGGCCTCCCACACGGAGCCCTCGGCCAGCTCGCTGTCGCCGCACAGCACCCACACGCGGTATCCGGTGCGCTCCAGCCGCTTGCCCGCCAGGGCGATGCCGACGCCGACGGGCAGGCCCTGGCCGAGCGAGCCGGTGGCCGTCTCGACCCAGGGCATGCGCCGCGGCGTCGGGTGGCCCTCGAGCCGGCTGCCGAGCCTGCGGAAGGTGAGCAGTTCGGCGTCGTCGACGACGCCGGCCGCCTTGTACGCGGCGTACAGCAGGGGCGAGGCGTGTCCCTTGGAGAGCACGAAACGGTCGTTGCCCGGGTGGGCGGGACGGTCGAAGTCGTAACGGAGGTGGTGTGCCAGCAGCACCGCCATCAGGTCCGCGGCGGACATGGACGAGGTCGGATGGCCGGACCCCGCGGCTGCGGCGCTCCTTACGCTGTCCACTCGCAGCTGCTGGGCGAGTTCGACGAGTTCGGCGGTGTTCATGGGTCTCCTTCCGCAGAGATGTCGGCACGCCTGACGGGGCCGGGGGCGTTGTGATGCGGGGGACCGCCGGGAACCCGGGCCAGTTCCGGGGAGGCGGTGTCGAGCGGTACCGACCAGGACCGGACGAGCCCCAGCTGGGTCCCCTGGGGCGGCAGTACGGCGTCCAGGAGCCAGTCGGCGGCGACGCGCGCCCGGTTCGCGGGCATCGCCGCGAGGTGGTAGCCGCGGGTGACCGCGGCGGCCGGCAGGCCGGAGAGCGGGACGCCGAGCGGGTCGGCCGCGGCGTCGGCGCCGCCCAGGTCGACGACGAATCCCAGGTCGCGGTGACGGTAGGGGCGGCTCTCCCCGGCGCCGAGCGACGCGGCCACGTTGTGCGCCGCGGTGCGGCCCTGCCGCCAGGCGTGCTGGGCCGTCATCGGCGTGAAGGTCCCCGGGTTGTCCAGATCGGGTACGGCCGCCGCGTCGCCGCACGCGAACACCTCCTGCTCACCCGGCACCCGGAGGTACGGGTCGACGATCAGCCGGCCCCGTTCCAGGGGCCGTCCCGTGGCCTCGACGAGCGGATCGGGCCGCACGCCGACGCACCACACCAGGGTCCGTGTCTCGACGAAAGCGCCGTCGGTGAGCAGCACGCCGTCGCGGGTCGCCTCCTTCACGGCGGTGCCCGTGCGGACCTCGACGCCCCGCCGCCGCAGCACGCGGTCCGCGGTGCGCGACATCCGCGCGTCCATCCCGGGCAGCACGTGCGGCGCGACGTCCAGCAGCAGCCAGCGCGGCCGCACACCGCCCGGCAGCGGATTCCTGTGCGCCAGTCGGGCGGTGCACAGCTGCATGTGCGCGGCCACCTCCGTGCCGGTGTAGCCGGCACCGGACACGACGAAGGTGCAGCGGACGGCGGCGCTCTTCCAGTCGTCCGCGGTCGCGGCGAGCTCCATCTGACGGGTCACGTGGTCGCGCAGGTAGAGCGCCTCGGGCAGGCCCCGGAAGCCGTGCGCGTGCTCGGCGACGCCGGGTACCGGAAGCAGTTTGTTGACGCTGCCGACGGCGAGGACGAGCCGGTCGTAGGCCAGGGCCCCGGTGCCGCCCTCCGGGTCCGCGTAGTGCACCATGCGCGCGTCGAGGTCGACGCGGTCCGCCTCGCCGAGCACCGGGCGCACGTGCCGCAGTGTGCCGGGGAGGGAGACGGTGACCCTGCGCGGCTCCAGGAGGCCGGCTGAGACCTGGGGCAGCAGGGGAAGGTACAGAAAGTAGTCGGTCGGATTGAGCAGGGTGATCTCGGCCTGTCGCCCGAGCAGCCGGGACAGGGAGCGGGCCGTACGGTATCCGGCGAAACCGGCGCCGACGATCACGATGCGGGGTCGGCTCACTGTGCGCCTCCGGCGGTGTGGTCGTCCGGGGCATCCCGGGTCCCCCCGGCCGGCTCACCCAAACGTCGCGGCGGTCGGCACACGGAGGTCAGGGGCCCAGTGGTGCGGCGCCTGCGCGGGTCTCACGCCCTGTGGTGCGGCCCTTCGGGGTCGCCGCCCGGCCAGCGCGGGGCCTCGGTCGGCGGCGGCGGGTAGGTCAGGCCCAGGCCTCCGGGGGGTCCGGCGGGCGGCGAGCCGCCGTGGACGTGGGCCGGTGGGTGCGGGTGCCTGGACCGGGCGGCGCCGCGCAGCGCGTAGGCCATCACGCCCAGGATCGCCGCGGTGATCAGCGCGGCGGCCCAGCCCGGCAGGCCGATCGCCAGGGCCAGCCCCACGGCGAGGGCGAGGGCACCGCCCGCGTAGAGGGCCACGGCACCGGACGCGGCGTACAGCATGGCCGTGCGACGCTGTTTGCGGGTCTGCTCGCGCAGCTCGTCGCGCACGGTCTCGCGCGCCACCAGTGCCAGCTCGTCCACCAGTTGCTTGTCCAGGTGTTCAAGGTGATCCAAGGGCTCCATGGGGGCCGGGTACCCGCCCCCGGGAAGCCGTAACGCGGCCCGGGTGCGCGGCCGCGATCGGCCGAAGCGATCTCCTCGGCGGACATGCGGAACTAGGCTCGTGCGCATGGAGATTCTGGGCGCCTCGCTGCGCATCTGCGTCGACGACCTCGAAGCCGCGATCCCCTTCTACGAACGCCTCGCGGGCGGCAGGGCTCTCCGGTTCGCACGCGGTGGCGTCGAGGTCGCCGCGGTCGGCTCCTTCCTGCTGATGAGCGGCCCCGAGGCCGAGCTGGAGATCCTGCGCAAGGTGGCCGCGACGATCGCCGTCAAGGACATCGAGGACGCCCACCGGACGCTCACCGGGCTCGGCGCCCGCATCATCGCGGGCCCCGTGTCGACCCCGGCGGGCCGCAACCTGATCGCGATGCACCCGGACGGGGCCGTGTTCGAGTACGTGGACCACCGCGGCTGAGCGGCTCAGGGCGCGTCCGGCCGCATCCGGAAGTCATGGCGTGCGGGCAGCGGCTCGTCGCTCAGGCGCACCCACAACCGGCCGATCGCCTCGGCGCCCTCCCGCAGGTCGGCCACCTCGAAGCCGTCGTCGAAGACGGCTCGGGCCTCGTCGCGCCGCCCCTCCGCGAGCAGCAGCTCGGCCTCCAGGAGCCGGAACCGCCCCCTTTCCCGTACGGCCGGTAGCAGCCGCTCCCACACGGCACGCGCCTGGGCCGTCCGCCGGGCCCTGAGCAGCGCCTCCAGGGCCTCGCGGCCCAGCGCGGCGGTGGCCGCCGTCCACGGCTCGCCGTCGTCGCGCCGCTCCTGGCACAGGTCGTCGAAGGCGTCGGCGTACCGGTCGGCGGCCCGCTCGTGGTGCCCTGACTCCTGGTCCGCGACGGCCAGGCAGCGCAGCAGCGGCCACAGCGACGGGGCCAGCCGCAGCGCGCGCTCCCAGCTGCGCACCGCCTGTGCGCGGTCGCCGGCGTGCCACTGGGCGATGCCGAGGTGGTATTCGGTGAACGGGGTGGCGGGCGCGGTCTCCAGCATGTCCCGCCAGTGCGGGGCGACCAGCGTCTCGCCGGGCGGGCGCACCCGGCGCGGCTCCGGGAGGGAGCCGGAGCGCAGCAGCTCCAGCCAGGGCGTCTGGGCCTCGTCGAGCGTGGTCTCGTCGAACGGTGTGCCGGGCAGCTTCAGGTCGGCGCGCAGCGTCTCGAGAGCGCCCCAGCCGGAGCCGGTGGCCAGTCGCCCGCCGGGTTCGGTGTCGGCACACGCCTTCCAGGCGGCGTACGCGGCGTCGAGGTCCGCCCGGGGCAGGGCGGCCTCCAGCCGTTCCTCCGCGGTGCGCCAGACCGCGGGCCACTCCCCTTCCGGCGGCGCCTCGAAGGGCCCGTACGCCTCCAGCCAGGACACCTCGCTCTCCGCCTCCAGCCGCACGTGCTCCAGCTGGGTGCGGGCGAGCCCGGCCTGTATCTCGCAGTAGCCGGCGGTGCCGGGTTCGGTGAGCCACCGCTGCCAGCGCCGGCCGCCCGGTCCCGAGCCCCACACGAACAGCTTGCGGCCGCGCAGCGCGTCGGTGGACGTCTGCACCAGCCCCTGTCCCTGCGCGTCGAGCGCGGCGATCCAGCGGCGCCGGCCGTCGGGCACCTCATAGAAATAGTCGGCGGCGAAGCGGCTGTTGCGGGGACGGGTGCGGTCGATGCCGTCGTAGGAGGGAACGGGCACCCGGCGCAGCCGCCGCTCGTAGCCGAAGTGCCAGGCCTCGTCCGCGGGCACGAGGACACGGCGGTCCTCGGGCACGGCGATGTTGGACCACCAGTAGGCGGGCACCGGCCGCTCGTGCGGATTGCGGATCCGGACGCCGACGTACAGGAAGTCGGATCCCTCGGGCAGCCACAGGTCGACCTGGAAGGGCAGGTCGCGCAGCCGCTCCCACTCCCACAGGCGCAGCAGCTCTCCCCCGCCGGGGGCAGGGACGCGGGCGGCGTGCAGGGGTGCGCAGGACAGGGCGGTGTGGCCGGTGGCGCCGATGTTCCACTCGATGCCACCGGAGTACCAGGCGCCGTTGAGGGCGAAGTTCGCCGGCTGGAACACCGGGTTGCGGTAGAGGAGTTCGCGGCCGGTCGACAGCTGGACCAGGGAGGCGACGCGGCCGCCGAGGCCGGGCAGAACGGTGGCGCGCAGCCGGTCGTTCTCGATCACGATCGTGTCGAGGCGGCGGAGTTCGCGCCGTCTGCCGTACCCGTCGCGCACGTGCACCGGCAGCAGGCTGCGCAGCGGCTCGTAGCCGACCTGCCGGGCCATGTCCCGGGGCATGTCCTCCCGGTCGCGGTCGTCGACGCGGTGGACCTCGTCGAGCGGCAGCAACGGGGGCAGCGGGTTGTCCGGGCCCAACTCCGCGGCGGGCAGCATCAGTACGTCACGTCGGATCGTCGTCACGATCACCATGGAACCCGGCGGCCGGTGAACCGGCCAGGGGAGCTGCCGGTCAGGATTGCGCAAAGGCCGCCACGACGACGTCGGCGAGCAGCGCGCCCGCGGTGCCGTCCGGGTCCGGGTCGGGTTCGTAGGTGGTCACGTCGAGGCCCGCGCAAAGCGGGAGGCGAGCAACGGGCGCAGCAGGCGGTCGGATTCGCCGGGACGGAGTCCGTCCGGGTCCGGGCTGTCGGCGGCGGGTGTCACGACCGGGTCGGGGACGTCGGCGTCCAGGTGCACCCGGAACCCGTCGAGTCCGGGAACCTCGAAGGCCTGTGCGGTGACCCTGGCGAGGGCGTCCGCGTCCCACTCGCGCGGGTCGCCGACGGTGACGACGGGGATCTTCGGCGCGGCCGGTTCGGCCCGCTCCTTCGCGAAGCAGTCCCGGATCCCGGAGAACCGTACGTCCTCGTCGCGCAGGCAGGGCCCGAGTCCCTTCCAGGCCGGTCAGCTCCTGCTGCCCGCGCCCCGTGGCCGGGGCCACCTCCTCGCCGCCCGCGGCTCCGATCCGGTCCGAGTTGCCGGGATGCCGGAAGTCCGGCGAAGCTCCCCCACTGCCTGAAGGGCGTGGGAGGACCCCCACCACGATCCGATGTGCCCGCAGGGCGCCCGTCGGCTTGTGGCGGCCGGGCGCGGTGCCCGGGGCGGGCGGGTGCGGGCCCGGCCTGGAGGGGGCGTCGCGCACCACGAAATTCCGTATGCGGCCGAACCCCTCCGCCGTACAGTCGGTCGTCCATCGGATTCGGCATGGGACGGAACGACGACGCATGAGTGAGCAGCACACCTACCGGGTGATCGTGCGGGGCACCTGGGACGGGCTGACCGAGGAGAGCCGGGAGCGGTTGCTGGCCGAGGCGGCCGAGCACGGTCTGGCGAGCATGCGGTTCACCGAGGAGGGCTCGCTGTCGTACGAGCCGTCCCCGCTGAAGCACTTCTCGATGCGGTACGTGGTGGTGTCGGACGCGGCCGACGGCGACGAGATGGCGGGGGCGATCGCGGAGGACCGCGCCGAGGCCACGCTGCGCGGCCTCGGCCACGGCTTCACCGGTCTGAGGTCGACGGTCACCGACCTCGACACCATGAAGATCAACCGGAAGCCCGCATCTCGGCGGTGATCGCCCACCGCTCGTGGTCCCGCCAGGCGCCGTCGATGTAGATCATGTTCGGTGAGAAGCCCTCCAGCCGGAACCCGGCGCCACGGGCGAGGGCGACCGAGGCGGCGTTGCCGGGCTGCGCGTTGATCTCCAGCCGGTGCAGCCGCATCGGCCCGAACGCGTGGCCGATCACCAGGCCGAGGCCCTCGCGCATCAGTCCGCGCCCGGCCGCGTGCGCGAAGGCTCCGTAGCCGAGGGCCCCGCACTGGAAGCCGCCCCTGACGATGTTGTTGATGTTGATGAACCCGGCGATGGCCCCGCCGTCCTTCTCGCAGACCAGGAACCCGGCCTTCGTCGGGTCCTCGATCAGCCGCCCCGCGTAGGCCGCGTAGGCCTCCTCGGTGGCGGGCGGGAACAGCCACGGGTGGTGCAGATCCTTGCTCTCCCGGGCGCGCGCGGCGAACTCCGGGCCGTCGTCGTAGGTGAAGTGGCGTATGCCGACGCGGGGGCCTTCGGCGAGATGACGGGATGCGGTGTGCGGCATCCCGTCACCCTACGCCTGGCCGGGGAGGCCGGCCCGCCGGGTGCCGGTCAGCGCAGGGCGGGTTCGTCGAGGGTCAACGTGCCCTTGTCCGCGTCGAGTTCGGCCATGACCCCGAACGGGACCGTCGACGCCCCGGCGCAGTGGCCGAAGCCGCACTCCTCCAGGACGGGCACCCCGAGTCCGCCGAGCCGGTCGGCGAGGACGGCGCGTACGTCTTCGTAGGGGCCGCACCCGTGCCAGGAGCCGAGTCCGATGCCCGAGACGCCGTCGAGCCAGCCGGTGCGCAGGAGCTGGGTCAGCAGCCGGTCGATGCGGTAGGGCTGCTCGCCGACGTCCTCGAGCATGAGCAGGCCGCCCCGGGCGCCCGGGTGGGCGTGGGGGGTGCCCAGGTCACTGGCGAGCATGCTCAGGCAGCCGCCGAGGGTGACGCCCCTGGCCCGCCCCGGCACCAGGGCGGTGCCCGCGGAGGTGAGGGTGCGGACGGTCTCCGGGGCGAAGAGGGTGGCCCTCAGGTGCTCCCGAGCCCGGTCGTTCTTGATGAAGTCGACGCCGGCGGCCGCCGGGCCGTGCAGCGTGACCAGGCCCAGCCGGGTGGCGAAGGCCTGGTGCAGCACGGTGATGTCGCTGAAGCCCACGAACACCTTCGGTCCGGCCGCGCGCAGGGCGTCCCAGTCCAGGAGGTCGACCATGCGCTGGGCGCCGTAGCCGCCGCGGGCGCAGAGCACGGCGTCGACGGACGGGTCGCACCAGGCGCGCTCCAGGTCCGCGGCGCGGTCGGCGTCCGTGCCGGCGAGATAGCCGAGACCGGGGTGGGTGGCCAGGACATGGCGGCCGACCACCGGTTCCAGGTCCCAGCCGCGCAGCAGGTCGAGCCCGGCCTGCAGCCGCTCCTCGGCGACCGGTCCGCTGGGCGCGACGACGGCCACCCGGGCGCCCGCGGCCAGCCGGGGCGGCCGTACGAGGTGCTTCATGGGGCCAGCTCCAGCGTCGGCAGGTCGGGCGGGTTCAGCCCGAACACCTGAGCGTACAGGGAGAGCTCCGCCTCCAGCGCGCGCACCAGGGTCGCGGCCCGCCGGAACCCGTGCCCCTCCCCCTCGAAGGTGAGGTACGCGTGCGGCACCCGGCGCCCGTCCAGGCGGGCGAGGAACCGTTCGCACTGCGCGGGCGGGCAGATGACGTCGTCCAGGCCCTGGAGCAGCAGGAAGGGCGCGGTGATCCGGTCGGCGTGCTCGCTGGGCGAGCGCTCCGCGTACCGTCCCGGCACCTCTGCCATCGGCCCGACCAGGCTCTCCAGGTACCGGGACTCGAAGTCGTGGGTCTCGCCGGAGCCCCAGGCGGTGAGGTCGAGGACGGGATAGAGGACGGTGCCGCAGGCGTAGACGTCGGTGCCGGTCAGGGAGGCCGCGGTGGTCCAGCCGCCGGCGCTGCCGCCGCGGATCGCCAGCCGGGCCCGGTCGGCGGTGCCCTCTTCGGCGAGGGCCAGGGCCACGGCCGCGCAGTCCTCCACGTCGACGACGCCCCACTGCTCGCGCAGCCGCTCGCGGTACTCCCTGCCGTACCCGGTCGAGCCGCCGTAGTTCACCTCGGCGACGCCGATGCCGCGTGAGGTGAAGTAGGCGATGGCCAGGTCCAGCACGAGCGGCGCCCGGCCGGTGGGGCCGCCGTGGGCCCAGACGACGTACGGCGGGAGCTCGCCGCCGGGGGCGACGCAGCCGGGGTTGTGGGGCGGATAGACGTGGGCGTGCACCTCGCGTCCGGCGGGTCCGGTGAAGGTGCGCATCTGCGGCTCGGGGTAGTAGGCGGGGTCCACCGGGTCCGTGTGCCGGGCTCCGACCGGCCGGGCGCGGCCCGTGCGGGTGTCCAGTTCGACGACCTCGTGGCCGCTGCGCGGACTGGCGCCGACCGCGACGACGCGCTCGCCGTGCGTCGCGAGGGTGGGCGCGAACTCGGTCCAGTGTCCGGCGGCGTCGACGAGCTCACCGCAGTCCGGGTCCAGTATCCCGAGCCTGGCCGGGCCCCGGCCGTGCACGACGGCCACGAGCCCGTCGGCCAGCGGGGCGAACCACCGGTGGCCGAGCTTCCACAGGGGCCCGCCGAACTCCTCCTCGCGCGGGCACAGCGGTTCCCCGTCCCGGTACAGGTTCCACCAGCCGCTGCGGTCGCTCGCGTACAGCAGACGGCCGTCGGCCGACCAGTCGGCCTGGGCGATGGACTCCTCCGGTCCCCCGGCGACCGTCCGCGCCCCGCGCAGGGTGCCGTCGCCGGTGACCTCGGCCAGGATCAGCTCGGTGCCGTCCCACGGCATGCGCGGATGGTCCCAGGCCAGCCAGACGGCATGACGTCCGTCCGGCGAGAGTCGGGGGCCCGTGACGAACCGGTGCCGCTCCTCACCGAGTTCACGCACGGCGGCCCGGTCCCGCGCCGCCGATCCGTCCAGCGGCACCGCCGCCAGGACCCGGCGCACGTCCCCGGGCCCCTCCCCGGTGAACTCCTCCAGCACGCACCACACCTCGCCGCGCGCCAGGTCCAGCAGCGGCTCGGCCCAGCGCAGACCGCCGCCCACCGGGGAGACGGGTGTCAGCGGGCGCGGCTCCTCGCCGGGCTCCCAGCGGTACAGCCGCTGGTCGGCGAAGTGCGTGAACACCACGAGCGGCCGGTCGCCCCGTACGGTCCCGGCCCACGGCTGTCCGCCGTACTCGAGGACCCGGCTGCGCACGTTCCACGGCGCGGGCAGCACGGACTCCTCCGTGCCGTCCTGCCTTCTGCGCACCAGCGCGCGGCGGCCGCCCTCCGCGGGCCGCGGTTCGGTCCACCACGTCTCGTCGCCGACGAAGCCCACCCACTCGGGGGACCCGTCGTGCGCGGCGGTCAGGGCCGCGTCGACGGGTGAGGGCCAGGAACCGTACGCGAGGGTCCGCACGTCGTCCGCCACCACCTCTAGGCCGTCCGCAGGAAGCGGTCGAGGACACGGACGCCGAAGTGCAGCGCCTCGACCGGGACACGTTCGTCGACCCCGTGGAACAGGGCCTGGTAGTCGAATCCCTCGGGCAGCTTCAGCGGGGCGAATCCGTATCCGGTGATGCCGAGCCGCGAGAACTGCTTGGCGTCCGTTCCGCCCGACATGCAGTACGGCACCACGTGCCCCTCGGGTGCGAACTCCTCGACCGCCGCACGCATGTTGGCGTACGTCGGTGAGTCGACCGGCGCCTGCAGGGCGACCTCCCGGTGGTGGAACTCCCAGTCCACGTCGGGTCCGGTCAGCCGGTCGAGGGTGGTGCGGAACTCCTCCTCTCCGCCGGGCAGATACCGCCCGTCCACGTATGCGACCGCCTCCCCCGGGATGACGTTGACCTTGTAACCGGCGTCCAGCATCGTCGGGTTGGCGCTGTTGCGGACCGTGGCCTCGACCAGCTTCGCCGCCGGGCCGAGCTTCTCGAGGAGCCGGTCCACGTCCTTCAGGTCCGGCTCGATGCCGTACAGCGCGGCGAGTTCGGTGAGGGCGGCACGTACCGTGGGGGTGAGCCGCAGGGGCCATTCGTGCTCGCCGATCCGGGTGACGGCGGCGGCCAGCCGGGTCACCGCGTTCTCCCGGTTGACCTTGGAGCCGTGCCCGGCCCGCCCGCGCGCGGTGAGCTTCAGCCAGCCGGTGCCGCGCTCGCCCGCGGCAACGGGGTAGAGCTGCCGCCCGCTCCCGTCGTGGAAGGTGAAGGCGCCCGACTCGCCGATGCCCTCCGTGCAGCCCTCGAACAGCTCGGCGTGTGTGTCGGCGAGGAATCCGGAGCCGTCCTCGGCGCTGGCCTCCTCGTCGGCGGTGAACGCGATCACGATGTCACGGCGGGGCCGTACGCCCTCCCGGGCCCAGGCGCGCACGACCGCGAGGATCATCGCGTCCATGTTCTTCATGTCGACCGCGCCCCGGCCCCACACGACCCCGTCGCGGATCTCCCCGGAGAAGGGGTGCACGCTCCAGTCGTCGGCCTGTGCGGGCACCACGTCGAGGTGACCGTGCACGAGGAGCGCGCCGGCCGACGGGTCGGTGCCCTCGACGCGGGCGACGACGTTGGTACGCCCGGGGGCGCGCTCCAGCAGCGCCGGCTCAAGACCCGCCCCGGCCAGCCGCTCGGCCGCGTACTCGGCGGCCGGCCTTTCGCGGCAGTCACCGCCGCCCCGGTTGGTCGTGTCGATCCGGATCAGGTCCGAGGTGAACGTCACGACCTCGTCCAGTGCCCGCTCGTCAGCCATAAGTCTCCTCCACCGCGGCCGAGACGATCGTGGTGACCGCCTTGAAGGTCCGGATCCCCTCGTACATGGTGCCGCTGGTGTACGCCACCTTCCGCTCCCCGACGCGGCCGACGCCCGGTACGACGGTCGCGGCGAGCGCGAGATGCTCCGCGTCGAACTCCAGGGCGATCGTGAACGGGCCGCCCGTAACGGGCTCGTGACGCACCGCCAGCCGGGCCGCCTCCTTGGCCGCGGCCCGGATGTCGGCGGCGGTCCTGGCCGGGGTACGGCACACGGCCGCGTACCGCGACACGTGGTCCTTGACCGCGACCTTGAGGGCCTCCGGGGCGTATCCGAGCGCGTCCTCGCAGGCCACGTCGTCTCCCGTGACGAGGACGACGGGCACGCCGTACTCGGCGACGACATGCGCGTTGAGCAGTCCCTCGCTCGCGCGCACGTCGTTCAGCCAGACCCCGGTGATCGAGTTCGCGAGGTAGGTGTGCGCCAGGACGCCCTCGGTTCCGGCGCCGGCGTGGTAGCCGACGAACGCGATGCCGTCCACGTCGCCGTGCTGCACGCCCTCCACCATGGACAGCGACTTGTGCCGCCCGGTGAGCATCTGCACCCGCTCGTCCAGCTTCTCCAGGAGCAGGTTCCGCATGGTCCAGTGGGCCTCGTTGACGACCACCTCGTCGGCACCGCCGTCGTAGAAGCCCCGCACCGCCGCGTCGACGTCCGAGGTGAACATCGCCCGGCACCGCTCCCACTGCGGGGTCCCCGGCAGCACGTCGGCCGGCCAGGTGACACCGGTGGCGCCTTCCATGTCGGCGCTGATGAGGATCTTCATGCTGCGTCACGTTACGCGCGAAAGACGGGACGAACCAGCAGGCGGGATCCGCGCTCACGGCATGGGGCGGTGACCCGGCACGCCTGCGACGGCGCCCGCGGAGCGCCGTCGCGGGGTGCACCCGCACAGGTCGTGCGCCGCTACGCCGCGCTGCCGCGGCCGGCCAGGACGAACCAGCGTGCGGGCAGGTCGATGCGGGTGCCGTCCGCCATGTACTCGGTCTGGGGCAGGGCCGTTTCGCCGCTCGCGAGGATCTCGAGCCCCGCTTTTCCCAGCAGCTGCGGAATCTCCTCGTCCGCCGCGTCGGCGGGCTTGAGCCCGTGCTGGAACACCCGGCGCAGCTTGGGCGGCGGCCCCGCGGGACCCGCCGCCGCGCGCTGCAGCACCTGCCGCGAGGCCGAGGTGAGTTCGACGACGAACGCCCGCCCCCGAGCACCGATGATCTCGGCGACCGCGTCGGCCACCAGGGGCCGGGCCGTCGGCTCGCTCTGATGGATGACGGCGCGCATGTACACGTTGCTGTCGCCGAGACGGGCGCGCAGCGCGCGCACTGCGTCGGTGTCGGTCAGGTCGAGTTGCTCGAACTCGACGGTGTCGCCGCCCGCGGCACGGCGGGCGTGGTCGATGGCGGCGTGCGAGAGGTCGACGCCGACGGCCTTGGCGAACCGGGTGGCCAGATACCGCGTCTGGGTGCCGTTGCCACAGCCGAGGTCGACGATGGTGCGCGCGGTGTCCGCATATCGCAGGAGCAGCTCACTGTGCGGCACCGCAGTCAGTGACGGGTCGGAGTCCCAGATCGCCTCACCCGGCTTGTCGGAAGTCTCCCGCCAGTAACTCTCCCAGGCATTGCGGTAGTCCGCCGAAATGTTCATGTCCGCTCCCCACGGGTCGGTTCCGTGATCGGAGTATCGCGGTGACCGGGCGCTCGGCAAGAGGGAAGCGCTCACCTTCACGAGAACTTCCGGCCCGCGCACGCCCAGGGGCGCACCTTGCTGGACGCGCGCCCCCTCAGACCCTCCGC
Source organism: Streptomyces sp. NPDC058964 (assembly GCF_042741275.1). Classification (NCBI taxonomy): domain Bacteria; kingdom Bacillati; phylum Actinomycetota; class Actinomycetes; order Kitasatosporales; family Streptomycetaceae; genus Streptomyces; species Streptomyces sp. NPDC058964. Next base: position 3,236 of record NZ_JBHYKH010000183.1, on the reverse strand, counting down.
CGAGGCGGTGTCAGGGCCTGCTCGAACCACACGGTCTTGCGGTGCCCGGCAGCACTGGCGCCCCACTCGCGGGCCAGGCGGCTGACCACGCGCAGGCCTCGGCCCGACTCGTCGTACACGCCCGCGCTGAGCAGGGCGGGCAGCTCCGGTTCGTCGTCCGTGACCTCGAACAGCAACGCGTCGGTGCGGACCAGCCGCAGTCCGATACGGGCACCGCCCGCGTGCCGTACGGCATTGCTGACGACCTCGCTGACCAGCAACTCCGCCGTGTGAACGGCGTCGTCGAGGCCCCACTCCAGCAGGTGGGTGCGGACCAGTCGCCGGGCACGTGCCACCTCGCGCGGGTCGGAGGACAGGTGCCACTCGGCGACGTGGTCGGCCGGGATGCCGTTGAGCCGGGCCATGAGCAGCGCGACGTCGTCCTTGCGGCCGCCGCGTGTGTTCAGGGCCCGGATGATCGTGTCGCAGGCGTCGTCCATCGAGGCCGCGGGGTGTGCGGCCGACTCGCAGAGCGCGGCGAGGCCCTCGCCGATGTCGGCTCCGCGCACCTCCACCAGACCGTCGGTGCACAGCACCAGCCGGTCCCCTGGCGAGACTCGCACGACGGCGGCTTCGAAGGGGACGCCGCCCACGCCTATGGGGGCGCCGGTGGGCAGGTCGAGCAGTTCGCTGCTGCCGTCCTCGGCACGTACCAGGACGGGCGGGATGTGCCCGGCGTTGGAGAGCTGCACCTCACCGCGGATCGGGTCGTACACGGCGTACAGACAGGTGGCGAGGTAGTTCTCGCCGAGCCGTCGGGCCAGGTCGTCGAGATTGCGCAGCAGTTGGGCGGGCGGGGTCTCCATGGCAGCCATGGTCTGCACGGCCGTACGCAACTGGCCCATCATTGCCGCAGAGTTGAGGCCGTGGCCCATGACGTCGCCGACCACGAGAGCGGTGCGCGAGCCGGGCAGTTTGATGGTGTCGAACCAGTCGCCGCCGATCCGGCCGAGCCGGGTGCCGGGCAGATAGCGGGTGGCGACGTCGCAGCCGGCCATGCGCGGGGTGACCTGCGGCAGCATGCTGTCCTGGAGGGTGTCGGCGACGTTCTCCTGGTACGTGTACATGCGGGCGTTGTCGAGCACGAGGCCTGCGCGGGCCGCGAGTTCGGCGCCGGTGGTACGGTCCATGTCGTCGAAGGCCGGGCGGTCGGGGCGGCGCATCAGCACCATGAAGCCGAGGACGACGTTGCGTGCCTTGAGCGGGACGATCAGCAGGGAGCGTCCGTTGATCAGCGGCCTGAGGTCGCGCTTCTCGAACTCGCCGGAGATGCGGTTGCCCAGCTCCTCGGTGACCCTCGGGATGAGGACCGGTTCGCCGGTGACCATGCACTTGTAGAACGGGGTGTGCTCGGGGAAGGCGAAGGTCTCGCCGACCGGCACGGTGTCGTCCCAGCGGCCCGGCTCGTCGTTGTGCTCGACCCAGACGCGGTGCATCACGGTGGTCGCGTCGGGCGGGCCGTCCGGGAATCCCTCGCCCGCCAGGACCGCCGAGCGCAGATGGGTGCCGGCGAAGTCGGCGAAGCGGGGCACGGCGGCGCTGGTGACCTCGCGAATGGTCTCGCCCAGGTCGAGGGAGGAGCCGATGCCGGAGCTGACCTCATTGAGGAACTCCAGCCGCTCGCGCACGGCAGCGTACTCCAGCTCGTGCTCGGCGCCGGCCGGGACGACGATCACTGTCCCCTCCCGCGGCACGGACTCGGCACGGCGGCGTCCGGCGCGTCGGGGGACGCCCCAGTCGGGTGTCACCGGCACCCGGTCGTACTGACTGAACTCCAGTACCGGATAGCCGAGTTCGAGCACCTGGGAGACGATGCGGCCGCTCAGACCGGGGCCCATGTTGGGCAGGATCTCGGGCAGCCGCCGGGCGAGTTCGTCGAAAGCGGGGAGCTCGGTGTAACGGGCGAAACCGGGCGAGATCCGCTCGGCGGCCTCCGCGCCGTAGCCGCGCTCGACGCGCAGGCGCGCCGCGTCGGCGGCGAGCACCAGGAGCCGTGCGGGCTCCGGGCCGACCAGCGGGTAGGCCCACCACAGGACGTCGAGCCGCCGGCCGTCGGGCCCGGAACCGGGGTCCTCCCGTGCGGGCTGTTCGCCCTTCTGTTCGGAGATCCGGGCCCGGCCCGCCGTCGCGTAGGCGGTACGGCCGCCGAGCGAGGCCTCCAGGTCGGGGCCCAGCCCGTCATAGGCCTCGTAGGGCCCGGAGGAGTCCAGCAGCGGTTCGGCCTCGAGGCCGTCTGGCAGTGCGCCGGAGACTGGCAGGAGATCGCCGGCGGGACGCCCCACGGCGTCCTCCCTGGCCACGCCGAACAGCCGCCGCGCGCCGCTGCTCCAGTGCGAGACGAGTCCGTCGCGGTCCACGACGACCACGGCCAGCGGGATGCGCCCGGCCGCGCCGTCCCCAGCTCCGCGGCTGGGAGGTGTGTCCCTCTCGGTGCCACGGTCCATGGCCCAGGCCCTCTCTCCCCACGGCTCCGCATAGATCTGTGCCGCCCGCCACTACGGTACGGGGACGGATCGTCGCGATGTGTGGCAATGCTGGAATTGGTTTCACTTGATCGCGCCGGCGCGCTGGTCCGCGCCCCGCCGGGGCGGTGGAACGGGTGCCGCTGTGGGGCGCGCCGGGCGCGTCAGTCCTCGTGTCCCAGCTGGAGGTCGCGCTCGGTACGGCCTCCGCCGGCCACTTGGAGCACGGTGGCCACCGGCGGGTATCCCGCCGTGATGACGGTGTACTCGCCGGAGGAGAGGTCGACGAACCGGAACGTTCCGTCGGCGCCGGTGGTGAGGGTGTCCACGACGTTCCCGGCCGCGTCGAGCAGGGTCACGCGCGCGTCCTCGACGGGCCGTCCGCCGCCCGCGCGCACGGTGCCCCGCAGCACGGCGCCGCCCGCGAGCTCGACGTTCTGCCGGGTCTCCCGGGATGCCTGCACGCTGACCGGGAGCGCGGCGGGCCGGAAGGCCGGGGCGCTGGCGGCGAGGGTGTACTCGCCGGCCACCAGCTCGGTGATGACGTATCCGCCCTCGCGTCCGGTGCGGGTGGTCGCGACGACCTCGCCGTGCACGTTGGTGAGCGTGACGGTGGCGTCGCGCACGGGTGAGCCGTCCGCGGGGAGGACGGCGCCCGCGAGGCGTCCGGCGCCCCCCCGGCCGCCGGCGCGCGCGACGCGCCCCCGGCCGGCCCGGCGGGGCCCCGCCGCGGGG